>NZ_JABAIP010000064.1:0-205 GCF_012843185.1 Shewanella sp. DNRA4 | reverse complement strand
TCCTGCGTGCAAGGCAGGCGCTCTCCCAGCTGAGCTATAGCCCCATTTACATGCAGTGCGAGTAAATAAGATGTTCCAAACCTCTTAAAGGATTGGTTTGCCAATCATTTCTTATCAAGGCGGACAGTGGCGACGTTTAGTTCACTAAACGAGTCACTTTCCAACGCTGAGAAGGAAGGATTGGTGGGTCAGAGTGGACTTGAAC
>NZ_JABAIP010000063.1:0-209 GCF_012843185.1 Shewanella sp. DNRA4 | reverse complement strand
TCATATCGCACCCTCTACTCCCCTGTAGTTCAGTCGGTAGAACGGCGGACTGTTAATCCGTATGTCACTGGTTCAAGTCCAGTCAGGGGAGCCATTTTAACGTAATATCTAAAGTCGATAGTCATATCGCACCCTCTACTCCCCTGTAGTTCAGTCGGTAGAACGGCGGACTGTTAATCCGTATGTCACTGGTTCAAGTCCAGTCAGGG
>NZ_JABAIP010000062.1:0-214 GCF_012843185.1 Shewanella sp. DNRA4 | reverse complement strand
TGAGTGTTCACACAGATGGCTTGTTGAACTTCTCGAAAGAGGAGGGAGAGCGAGATGCACCGCGAGCCGGTATGCATTGTTCTTTAACAATTTGGAAAGCTGATAGTAATTAACGCAATGATGTCTGTCGTTGTGTTAATACGAAAAAAATTGAGTTCTTAAAACACTTGTTAAGTGTCTTGAATATTCAAGTCTAAGGCGAGTCCATCTTCTT
>NZ_JABAIP010000061.1:0-222 GCF_012843185.1 Shewanella sp. DNRA4 | reverse complement strand
GTTACCGCCGTGAAAGGGCGGTGTCCTAGGCCTCTAGACGAAGGGGACACAAGGACTTATGTTTTTCCTCATAACTGAGGTCTTGCGATTTATCTCAAACAACTCGTTAGTCATTTGGAATGCCTCTATCTTATTAGGGATAGAGTGGTATCCCCTAGGGGATTCGAACCCCTGTTACCGCCGTGAAAGGGCGGTGTCCTAGGCCTCTAGACGAAGGGGACA
>NZ_JABAIP010000060.1:0-227 GCF_012843185.1 Shewanella sp. DNRA4 | reverse complement strand
AGTTCTTAAAACACTTGTTAAGTGTCTTGAATATTCAAGTCTAAGGCGAGTCCATCTTCTTGGTCGAAGATGAGACAAGTAAAACCAGCTGGTCGCAACAATTCAAGTGGCTCACGCAAGTGAAACCTATTTGGGTTGTATGGTTAAGCGACTAAGCGTATACGGTGGATGCCTTGGCAGTCAGAGGCGATGAAGGACGTAGTAACTTGCGAAAAGCGTTGGCGAGC
>NZ_JABAIP010000059.1:0-235 GCF_012843185.1 Shewanella sp. DNRA4 | reverse complement strand
TCCGGCACCGGGCAGGCGTCACACCGTATACTTCCTCTTGCGAGTTTGCACAGTGCTGTGTTTTTGATAAACAGTTGCAGCCACCTGGTATCTGCGACTCCCGTCAGCTTAGAGAGCAAGTCTCATCACCAACAGGAGCGTACCTTCTCCCGAAGTTACGGTACCATTTTGCCTAGTTCCTTCAGCCGAGTTCTCTCAAGCGCCTTGGTATTCTCTACCCGACCACCTGTGTCGG
>NZ_JABAIP010000058.1:0-235 GCF_012843185.1 Shewanella sp. DNRA4 | reverse complement strand
CCGACACAGGTGGTCGGGTAGAGAATACCAAGGCGCTTGAGAGAACTCGGCTGAAGGAACTAGGCAAAATGGTACCGTAACTTCGGGAGAAGGTACGCTGCTGTTGGTGATGGGACTTGCTCCCTAAGCTGACGGCAGTCGCAGATACCAGGTGGCTGCAACTGTTTATCAAAAACACAGCACTGTGCAAACTCGCAAGAGGAAGTATACGGTGTGACGCCTGCCCGGTGCCGGA
>NZ_JABAIP010000057.1:0-236 GCF_012843185.1 Shewanella sp. DNRA4 | reverse complement strand
GATTCGAACCCCTGTTACCGCCGTGAAAGGGCGGTGTCCTAGGCCTCTAGACGAAGGGGACACAAGGACTTATGTTTTTCCTCATAACTGAGGTCTTGCTATTTATCACAAACAACTCGTTAGTCATTTGGGATGAAAGTGGTATCCCCTAGGGGATTCGAACCCCTGTTACCGCCGTGAAAGGGCGGTGTCCTAGGCCTCTAGACGAAGGGGACACAAGGACTTATGTTTTTCCT
>NZ_JABAIP010000056.1:0-244 GCF_012843185.1 Shewanella sp. DNRA4 | reverse complement strand
TAACTCCCAAGACCTAATAGCCTTTGGACTCCAAGAGCGCTGACCCCATTCTTTTGATTTGTAATAAACCAGACAGCTGCAAACCAACTTTTCATGGGGCTTCTTGTTTTGTCAAAAAGTGTTCTTGATGTTACTGAACACTGAGAACGGCAAGCATGACATTTTAACTTGCCATTACTTAACTGATAAGGTGATTGATGGCTCGAACAGCTTGGGCAAATGAATCCGTTTGGCCAACGAAGTG
>NZ_JABAIP010000055.1:0-250 GCF_012843185.1 Shewanella sp. DNRA4 | reverse complement strand
TTGGCGAGTAATCAAAGAATTAAATCAATGAATGAGTGTTCATAGCAATATGTACATACAGTAATGTATGAATTGAAACGCGATGCTTCTTAGTGAGCAACGCGAATCAAAACAGTAGAATTCATTGAGTCGTTTAACGCGAGTTAAACACAAAACTTTAATTGAAGAGTTTGATCATGGCTCAGATTGAACGCTGGCGGCAGGCCTAACACATGCAAGTCGAGCGGCAGCACAAGTAAGTTTACTTATG
>NZ_JABAIP010000054.1:0-259 GCF_012843185.1 Shewanella sp. DNRA4 | reverse complement strand
AAAGAATGGGGTCAGCGCTCTTGGAGTCCAAAGGCTATTAGGTCTTGGGAGTTATCAAACTGCTTGGTCTTTAATGCACAAGTTAAGATATGCCATGGTTGACCCTGAAAGAGATAAACTGTCCGGCATCGTAGAGGTTGACGAAACATTAATAGGTGGGGTCATTCCAAAATCATCTATTAAAAATCAACAGGGTAAGCGTAAAGCTATAGTTTTGGTGGCTGTTGAGCTGCTATCACCCTCTGGATTTGGGCGGATA
>NZ_JABAIP010000053.1:0-274 GCF_012843185.1 Shewanella sp. DNRA4 | reverse complement strand
AGGCTAAGCAGACTTTCAGCAGTTTTAGATTTCATAATCCAATTTTAAGCTGTTGGGTTGCTTGCTATTAGATCAGACTTCAATGCGGAATGGTATAATCATCTAATAACATTTAGATGTTTTGAATATGTAGATGTTTTGAATATGGGATCGCTATGTTACAACAAACAGGCAGTTTGAAATTTCAAAAACAAAAAAGCCAGCTTGTTCAGCTGGCTTCATTGTTTAATTAGGCGCTTGGCGATGACCTACTCTCACATGGGGAGACCCCACA
>NZ_JABAIP010000052.1:0-295 GCF_012843185.1 Shewanella sp. DNRA4 | reverse complement strand
CACCTCATAAGTAAACTTACTTGTGCTGCCGCTCGACTTGCATGTGTTAGGCCTGCCGCCAGCGTTCAATCTGAGCCATGATCAAACTCTTCAATTAAAAGTTTTTTGTTTCCGAAGAAACGACTCAATGAATTCTGAATCGACTTAACTTAATAAGTCGTTGTACATATTGCTATGAACACTCATTATTACATTGATTTAATTCTTTGATTACTCGCCAAACGGCAGAGTAATTTCGATTAACTCAACACCTGTGAGTGTCCACACAGATTTCTTGTTTAGATTGTTAAAGAGC
>NZ_JABAIP010000051.1:0-296 GCF_012843185.1 Shewanella sp. DNRA4 | reverse complement strand
AAATCTGTGTGGACACTCACAGGTGTTGAGTTAATCGAAATTACTCTGCCGTTTGGCGAGTAATCAAAGAATTAAATCAATGAATGAGTGTTCATAGCAATATGTACATACAGTAATGTATGAATTGAAACGCGATGCTTCTTAGTGAGCAGCGCGAATCAAAACAGTAAAATTCATTGAGTCGTTTAACGCGAGTTAAACAAAAAACTTTTAATTGAAGAGTTTGATCATGGCTCAGATTGAACGCTGGCGGCAGGCCTAACACATGCAAGTCGAGCGGCAGCACAAGTAAGTTT
>NZ_JABAIP010000050.1:0-300 GCF_012843185.1 Shewanella sp. DNRA4 | reverse complement strand
CTTGAGCAAGCAGTGCGTTCTAAGCCGATAACGTACCAATCAATTAAAAATCGATAACCACAATATATAGTGCTTGGTCGTGCTAAGTGGATAGCCCTTATGGGTATACAGTCGTATTTAAACTTAGATGTTTTGTGTGATTTTAAGACAAGAACAGTGCGCACCAACTCCAACCGGAACAAATAAAATTCCATAAAATCAATTAACTATAAAGGCTGAGTTTTAGTTAATAGGTTTGGAAAACGCGCATGCGCGTTTTTCGAGATGGTGTATTTGGCAGAAAGCTGATAAGTTCTTTGC
>NZ_JABAIP010000049.1:0-313 GCF_012843185.1 Shewanella sp. DNRA4 | reverse complement strand
CCCATGAAAAGTTGGTTTGCAGCTGTCTGGTTTATTACAAATCAAAAGAATGGGGTCAGCGCTCTTGGAGTCCAAAGGCTATTAGGTCTTGGGAGTTATTAAACTGCTTGGTCTTTAATGCACAAGTTAAGATATGCCATGGTTGATCCTGAAAGAGATAAACTGTCTGGCATCGTAGAGGTTGACGAAACATTAATAGGTGGGGTCATTCCAGAATCATCTATTAAAAATCAACAGGGTAAGCGTAAAGCTATAGTTTTGGTGGCTGTTGAGCTGCTATCACCCTCTGGATTTGGGCGGATACGTTTAAGGC
>NZ_JABAIP010000048.1:0-352 GCF_012843185.1 Shewanella sp. DNRA4 | reverse complement strand
TGGGTGTAACAATCTATTTGAAAATTAATCATAAAAACCTGAAAAAAGCGCTTGCACAAAAAGTTTCGCTGCCTATAATGCGCATCCACTGACACGGCAGACAGCGAAAGCCAACGCGGTTACAGTGCGAATCGAATGCAAAATGTGCAGTTGATTCGAAAGCCTCAAGAAGTTTGCAAAAACGCCTTGACGCGACAAGGGAAATGCGTAAAATACGCAGCCCTGACCCAGTGAGCGGTAACGCAAACGATGAGGTCAAATGCTCTTTAACAATCTAAACAAGAAATCTGTGTGGACACTCACAGGTGTTGAGTTAATCGAAATTACTCTGCCGTTTGGCGAGTAATCAAAG
>NZ_JABAIP010000047.1:0-370 GCF_012843185.1 Shewanella sp. DNRA4 | reverse complement strand
AGCTACAACACCAGCGCCTACTGTACGGCCACCTTCACGAATTGCGAAGCGTAAACCTTCGTCCATCGCGATTGGGCAAATCAGCGTAACAACCATCTTGATGTTGTCACCAGGCATTACCATCTCTACGCCTTCTGGCAGTTCAATAGTACCGGTTACGTCAGTTGTACGGAAGTAAAACTGTGGACGGTAGCCTTTGAAGAATGGAGTGTGACGACCACCTTCTTCTTTCGACAGAACGTAAACTTCTGATTCAAAAGTAGTGTGTGGATTGATTGAACCTGGCTTAGATAATACTTGACCACGTTCTACGTCATCACGCTTAGTACCACGTAATAAAATACCACAGTTCTCACCTGCACGACCTTCG
>NZ_JABAIP010000046.1:0-373 GCF_012843185.1 Shewanella sp. DNRA4 | reverse complement strand
GTGTAAGCGTTGTGAGGCGTTGAGCTAACTGATACTAATGACTCGAGAGGCTTAACCATACAACCCAGATGGGTTTTGCTAAGAGACTTAGCTTGAATAGAAACACTTAAGAAGTGTGAACTCAAACCAGCTTTCTAAATTAACAAATAAAGGTTAATTACGCAGGTAATTGTACGGCAGACAAAGCCGTGACGAGCGAAGGTCGGAGTGTACGGTAGTACATGAGCACTGGAGTGAGGAAACAATGCCGTCAGACGTAGAATTAACCAGTAAGAATTTGCTTGGTGACAATAGCATTGTGGTCCCACCTGATCCCATCCCGAACTCAGAAGTGAAACGCAATCGCGCCGATGGTAGTGTGGGGTCTCCCCAT
>NZ_JABAIP010000045.1:0-497 GCF_012843185.1 Shewanella sp. DNRA4 | reverse complement strand
ATGGCGGCAGTTTGAGGATCGACAGGTTAGGGATATCAGCAGCAATGTCATTGGTATGCCAACCCGCACCGTCCATTACCACGACTGCATGGCGGCCAGATTTGGTGCGTTTTGCAATTAGCTCCAGGTGCTGGTGCATGATGTCCTTATTGACGAATGGCGTGATGATGGCTTCCGTTTCTCCTGTTGCAGGACAGACAGCGCCGAAGAGGTGCGCATATTCAAACTGCTGCTGTTTTAACGCTCTTGGTCTACTACCTTTGGGGGCCCAAAGGCGTGTCGTTGTATTTTGCTGGCCGAATCTTGCTTCGTCCTGAAACCAAATATCAATCTGGTGGGGTTGTATATGAATGGGAGTGTGAAGGATCGTTTCCAGAGGAAACTTTTTTAAAAGCGTCCTGTAACCTCTGAGTTTGTTTTGGATGCCTAGAGCGGCTGGTTATCCAACAGAATCCCATGCTCTTGAGTAGCTTGTAGATGTGATTGGGATGGTACTC
>NZ_JABAIP010000044.1:0-578 GCF_012843185.1 Shewanella sp. DNRA4 | reverse complement strand
GTCGTGCGGATACCAACGATTTCTACTTCGTCGCCCACTTTAACGATACCACGCTCTACACGGCCTGTTACTACTGTACCACGACCAGAAATAGAGAATACGTCTTCGATTGGCATCAGGAATGGCTTATCGATATCACGCTCTGGCTCTGGAATGTAAGAGTCTAAAGCTGCTGCCAGCTCAAGGATCTTCGCTTCCCACTCTGGCTCGCCTTCTAGCGCTTTCAGAGCTGAACCTTGGATTACTGGTAAGTCATCACCTGGGAAGTCGTATTCTGATAACAGTTCACGTACTTCCATTTCCACTAATTCTAACAGCTCAGCATCGTCAACCATGTCACATTTGTTCATGAATACGATGATGAATGGTACGCCAACCTGACGAGACAGCAGGATGTGCTCGCGAGTTTGTGGCATTGGACCGTCTGTAGAAGCAACTACCAGGATCGCGCCGTCCATCTGTGCAGCACCAGTGATCATGTTTTTAACATAGTCAGCGTGGCCTGGGCAGTCTACGTGTGCGTAGTGGCGAGTTGGGGTGTCATACTCGATGTGAGAGGTATTGATGGTAATACCGCG
>NZ_JABAIP010000043.1:0-682 GCF_012843185.1 Shewanella sp. DNRA4 | reverse complement strand
CCCGCTGAGATGGAAGGGGCCTACCGATTTATCCGCAATGAGAATATTCAAGCCAGTGATATTGCTGAAGCGGGTTTTCAAGCCACCGCGCAGCAAGCTCGAGAGCATGACATCTTGTTAGCACTAGAGGATACCACCTCGCTGACTTACAAGCATGACAGTGTCAGGGAGGAGTTAGGTCATACCAATCAAGGGGATAAAAACCGTGCCATTCTGGCGCATTCAATCTTGCTGTTTTCACCGCAAAGCCAGCAAGTCGTTGGGCTGATTGAGCAACAGCGTTGGACGCGGGATATCACTAAGCGCGGGCAACGCCGCCAACATGCTACTCGCCCTTACGAGGAAAAAGAGAGCTACAAATGGGAACAAGCCTCCGCCAATATGTCTGCCCGTTTAGGCGAGCATATCAACAAGGTGATTTCCGTCTGTGACCGTGAGGCTGATTTGTTTGAATATCTGACCTATAAAACCCAGCACCAACAGCGCTTTGTCGTCCGCTCGATGCAGAGCCGATGCATTCAAGAGCATGCACACAAACTCTATGACTACTCGAACACATTACCGCTTGCAGCGACGAAATCTCTCCTCATTCCTCAGAAAGGCGGAAGGAAAGCCCGGGCGGTGACGCTGGAAATGAGATATGCCCGAGTGACCCTCAAAGCCCCAGCCAACAAACGCACTC
>NZ_JABAIP010000042.1:0-684 GCF_012843185.1 Shewanella sp. DNRA4 | reverse complement strand
GCAAATCACATTGTTTTTCGTTTCAGTGAGTACTTGGGTATCACAATCCTTAAGCCGTCTTTCTATATCTGTAAACTCTTCATATAACTGATAAAAAATTGTTCGACCTTTGGTAGTCAGCGCATTGGTTTCGTTAGTCAAAATCTCAGGAAACTGTACTTTAAAAGCCGATTTACTTTTGGCTATCACGATGCCGTATTCAGCTAACATACCTCGCACTTGGTTGATTAAGGCTGTTGATTGCTTAGTTAATCGTTCGCGCATTCGGTGGAGCAGTTGCACATCTTGCTGCTCGACGCTTTTGGGTTTTACAAACCGCATGTTGGGTCGCTGCGCAGCCTCCGCGATGGCTAAAGCATCATTGTAGTCATTTTTGTTACCTTGCCGAAAAGGCACGACAAATTGAGGAGCAATTAACTTGACGCTGTGGCCCAACAGCTCAAATTCTCTGGTCCAGTAATTTGCGCCACTACAGGCTTCCATCACAATCAGACAAGGCTCAATTTGAGCGACAAAGGGCAGCAAGTCTTTGCGTCTAAGCATTTTCTTTTTAATTAACTTGCCTGCTTTATCGACGCCAACAGCATGAAAAACAGACTTTGCGATATCTAAACCGATTGTAGTAATCTTCATAGGTGGACCCGTCCTCTTTCTGATGAGTTTTAGCGACTACATCGTGGCCCA
>NZ_JABAIP010000041.1:0-719 GCF_012843185.1 Shewanella sp. DNRA4 | reverse complement strand
TATAGAAAGACGGCTTAAGGATTGTGATACCCAAGTACTCACTGAAACGAAAAACAATGTGATTTGCCAGCGTTTAGAGACTATCCCAGGTATTGGTCCCGTCACCGCTACGGCCTTTTATGCGGCTGCTGGAGAGGGTAAAGACTTCAGTAATGGTAGACACTTTTCAGCTTGGTGTGGCTTGGTTCCCAAGCAACACAGCAGCGGAGGTAAAGATAACCTCCTTGGGATAAGCAAGCGGGGAAATGCGTATTTACGTACCCTGTTTATTCACGGCGCCAGAGCGGTGTTGCAGCACAGTTGTCATAAACAGGATAAATTTAGCTGCTGGGCAATACAGTTAGCAGAGCGCCGAGGTTTTAATCGAGCCTGTGTGGCCGTCGCCAATAAACTCGCGAGAATGGCATGGGTTATCGCGGCGCGTGAGGAAGAGTATCGGCTTCCAGTATAGTACTGAATAGATTCAATAAACGTGAATAATTAACCAACCAGCAAGTTGCTAAGACACTTGATTTGATGATGAGACAGTCAGACTGATCTACTAAAAACCTTAGTCGGGCATAGGCTCATTACGAAGCCGCAGGGATGATAAGGACTGTAGAAGCAGATATCCATCAGGGCCAGAGGGATCCCTCAATAACAGGCCGGATATATGGGTGCAATGAACTCTTCTCAAAATCGTTATCGAATGTCTTGCAAACCGGATGGGTCCATATATG
>NZ_JABAIP010000040.1:0-739 GCF_012843185.1 Shewanella sp. DNRA4 | reverse complement strand
GTTACCGCCGTGAAAGGGCGGTGTCCTAGGCCTCTAGACGAAGGGGACACAAGGACTTATGTTTTTCCTCATAACTGAGGTCTTGCGATTTATCTCAAATAACTCGTTAGTCATTTGTGATGCACTCTATCTTATTAGGGATAGAGTGGTATCCCCTAGGGGATTCGAACCCCTGTTACCGCCGTGAAAGGGCGGTGTCCTAGGCCTCTAGACGAAGGGGACACAAGGACTTATGTTTTTCCTCATAACTGAGGTCTTGCGATTTATCTCAAATAACTCGTTAGTCATTTGTGATGCACTCTATCTTATTAGGGATAGAGTGGTATCCCCTAGGGGATTCGAACCCCTGTTACCGCCGTGAAAGGGCGGTGTCCTAGGCCTCTAGACGAAGGGGACACAAGGACATATTAATTTGACAACTATTATGACTAACAGTGCTCTCGCTTAATATGGCGAAATTGGTGGAGCTAGACGGGATCGAACCGTCGACCTCTTGCATGCCATGCAAGCGCTCTCCCAGCTGAGCTATAGCCCCAAACTCTTTCGACAAAACTGAAACTCAGTATATCGCAGAAATTTAGATTTGTTCTTACCAGACAACTCGTTAGCTATTTGGTAGGAGCACTATGTCGTAAAACATAGTGGTATCCCCTAGGGGATTCGAACCCCTGTTACCGCCGTGAAAGGGCGGTGTCCTAGGCCTCTAGACGAAGGGGACACAAGGACATATTAATTTGAA
>NZ_JABAIP010000039.1:0-758 GCF_012843185.1 Shewanella sp. DNRA4 | reverse complement strand
GCCATATTCCCCAGAACTAAACCCTATCGAACAGGTATGGAGTTGGCTGCGCCAACATTATCTCGCCAATCGCTGTTTTAAAGGATATGAGGACATAGTAGATGCCTGCAGCCAAGCATGGAACAGCTTTATCAGTTGTACAAAACGCGTGATAAAGATGTGCTCTCGGGAATGGGCGAAGGTGACTGAGCTTTAATACGGAATGGTATTAGCCATGATTGAACGCGAAGAAGCTTGTCTTCGTAGCGTGGGAACCCGCTTAGCGGCGGAGCGACCGCCATGGATGGTGGAAGTGTCAATATTGGAGATTGGAGGAACATTTATTGACCGATATCGAGGTAGCTTTTCGCGAAGCGTATAAACACAAAAGCCCTAGCGGTTTAGGCTAGGGCTTTTGTGTTTATTTAGGCACTTGGCGATGACCTACTCTCACATGGGGAGACCCCACACTACCATCGGCGCGATTTCGTTTCACTTCTGAGTTCGGGATGGGATCAGGTGGGACCACAATGCTATTGTCACCAAGCAAATTTTTCTCTAGGACATCACACTAGACTATAATGGTGCTGATACCCAGAATCGAACTGGGGACCTCATCCTTACCAAGGATGCGCTCTACCGACTGAGCCATATCAGCAATTTTTTGTCATCAATAGATGAAATTAGGCGCTTGGCGATGACCTACTCTCACATGGGGAGACCCCACACTACCATCGGCGCGATTGCGTTTCACTTCTGAGTTCGGGATGGGATCAGGT
>NZ_JABAIP010000038.1:0-844 GCF_012843185.1 Shewanella sp. DNRA4 | reverse complement strand
ACTTTGTGGTTCATGACTGGGGTGAAGTCGTAACAAGGTAGCCCTAGGGGAACCTGGGGCTGGATCACCTCCTTACCTATACGACTAACTCGATGTTTGGTCGAAAAATGCTCCTGCATTTTCGACATTCGGTACATCCGTGTACCTTTTGAGTGTTCACACAGATTTGCTTGATAGAAGATAGAGTAAAAGATGGGTCTGTAGCTCAGCTGGTTAGAGCGCACCCCTGATAAGGGTGAGGTCGGTGGTTCAAGTCCACTCTGACCCACCAATCCTTCCTTCTCAGCGTTGGAAAGTGACTCGTTTAGTGAACTAAACGTCGCCACTGTCCGCCTTGATAAGAAATAATTGGTAAACCAATCCTTTAAGAGGTTTGGAACATCTTATTTACTCGCACTGCATGTAAATGGGGCTATAGCTCAGCTGGGAGAGCGCCTGCCTTGCACGCAGGAGGTCTGCGGTTCGATCCCGCATAGCTCCACCATTTACTGCATTATGGTTAGAGATGCCAAAGATAAACTAAAACATTATCTTTGGCTTTTTTAAGCCCGCTCTTTAACAATTTGGAAAGCTGATAGTAATTAATACAATGATGTCTGTCGTTGTGTTAATACGAAAAAAATTGAGTTCTTAAAACACTTGTTAAGTGTCTTGAATATTCAAGTCTAAGGCGAGTCCATCTTCTTGGTCGAAGATGAGACAAGTAAAACCAGCTGGTCGCAACGACGCAAGTGATGTGAAACTCATTTGGGTTGTATGGTTAAGCGACTAAGCGTATACGGTGGATGCCTTGGCAGTCAGAGGCGATGAAGGACGTAGTAACTTGCGAAAAGCGTTGGCGAGC
>NZ_JABAIP010000037.1:0-920 GCF_012843185.1 Shewanella sp. DNRA4 | reverse complement strand
GGGGGGCGCTTCGCCTGCTCCCCCTTCCTCCCCAGACCCGTAAGCATGGGCCGCAGTTCACCACGGGAAACCGGGGTAAAGTTCAGCTAAATTGTACGGGAAACCATACCAAAGTTCGGGTGTCACTGAACCCGAACGCTTCGCGAGAGTACCAATATGGTACTAGAGTCCACTGTTAAAGTATGTGGACTTGATGGTCATTCACTTCCACTTGGAGCCTTTCCCGCTACGCGGGCACCCTTTCCAAGTGTCCGTTCAGTCCCTAAAAAGTCCCACCAATGGGACAAAAGTGCAGTATTACTATACGCACTTTAGCTCTCTGTCCTCGGATACCTGCCCGCCCCATAACGAGGCTAGCAGGTACCCACCGGCCAGAACGCCAGAACGTGAAATCGCTTTGAATTTTGTAGACAGAAATCGACTTTGGGCGGGGCTGGAAGGACGTTGAAAAGCGGCTTGGCAGGGAGAAAGCTCGGGGCAAAGAGCGCCCCTATCAAGAGCGCTTTGCAAGGGGGCTTCCCCCTTACCCCCTTGATTTTCAATATAATTGGACGAACTAATAATTTTGGCGTAAGTTGATTGAATACCTACTTCAAACCATACGGAGATGTTAATAATGAAAGCTGGAGATGTTGTATATTTAAAGAGCGGCGGGCCATTAATGACGGTAGTCAATGTGATTGATGAAAGTGTTCATTGCACTTGGTTTAACGACAAAAAAGTATTAGAAACCGCTTCATTTCATATCGTAACCCTAGAAAATAATGATGAAAGTAATGCCACTGATGCATATGATTTGAACTAGAATATCATTACTTCGCACAATGCAAGTTATGCAAAACTCAGCCCTTTCAGGGCTGTTTTTTTGATACCCGATTCTACAAAAAAAAGCAGTTTTACATAACTTGTGATCACATTGT
>NZ_JABAIP010000036.1:0-929 GCF_012843185.1 Shewanella sp. DNRA4 | reverse complement strand
GTGTTATGGGTCAGTTGCACCATCTCACGGGTGATTTCCGCACCAAAGACGATTTTATCCTGACGATATTGGCTGGCAGATTGCTTTGAGTCATAACCATAATCAGTGATCACATCACTGCCATCCCCTAAGTCGTAATGGTAGATGTCCTCACTGTAAGTCCCTATTATCGTGTCATTGCCCTTGCCACCGCGGAAATGGTTGGTGTAACTCGCTGCATTACTCACTAACGAGTTCAACTTCAGCGTGTCGTCCCCCTCACCACCATCCAGCAGATTGTTACTCGCGTAATGGCCAGACAAGGTGTCATTGCCCGATTCGCCATACAATTCATTTGTACCAGAGCCTCCGACAATCGTGTCATTACCCGCCCCCGCTAGTACACGGTTTGCGACTGATGTCCCCGTAATCACATCATCTCCGACAGTCCCTAACATCAAAACCGCGGCGCTCATAATGTCTGCGGCATTCAAGTTGCTCGCACCACTGCTATCAGCTGTAAACTCGATCGCTTCAATTGCATTAGCGCTTGAGGTATAACCCGACTTCACCACGATTTGACCATTATTCTGACTGTTGCTCGGGTCAGTAATGGTCAGAACCAAATCTCCTGCAGTGTTATGGGTCAGTTGCACCATCTCACGGGTGATTTCCGCACCAAAGACGATTTTATCCTGACGATATTGGCTGGCAGATTGCTTTGAGTCATAACCATAATCAGTGATCACATCACTGCCATCCCCTAAGTCGTAATGGTAGATGTCCTCACTGTAAGTCCCTATTATCGTGTCATTGCCCTTGCCACCGCGGAAATGGTTGGTGTAACTCGCTGCATTACTCACTAACGAGTTCAACTTCAGCGTGTCGTCCCCCTCACCACCATCCAGCAGATTGTTACTCGCGTAATGGCCAGACAAGGTGTCATTGCC
>NZ_JABAIP010000035.1:0-1015 GCF_012843185.1 Shewanella sp. DNRA4 | reverse complement strand
CTTTGGGACAAAACCTTGCTAGATTTTTTACTTAAATTCATTAGTTTCGGGTTAATATTTCTATGGGTCAACGCCTGACTAAGGGGTTAGCAACACAATACCGCCAAACTAAAACACAGCAACCATAACCACCACAGCTCCATGGGGCTGAAAACGCCACGCGTTGGAACTCCCTCTTGAGGTGTTTATTATGTTCGTGCTTTTGACTGCCAATAGAGATAAAGCCCTTCAATGTCTGACGAACACAGAGACAGCATACTCTCTTTTAACCACGATTCCGGCCAATTCCACCATGCCATTTCAAGTAACATCGCTATTTCCACATCAGAAAATCTAAATTTGATATGTTTAGCAGGATTTGAACCAACCACTTCATAAGGTGCAACATCCTTAGTCACTACTGAACGACTGGCGATTATTGCACCATGTCCGATTTTAACCCCAGGCATTATCATAGCCTCAGTACCAATCCACACATCATTACCAATAATTGTGTCTCCAGAACACGTAAAACCATCGCGTGCATCTGCAAAATTATCATTATTCTGATAGAAAAATGGGAATGTACTTACCCAATCACTGCGATGTCCTTGATTACCCGCCATCATAAATACAGCACCAGAGCCTATAGAACAAAAACGCCCTATGACTAACTTATCAACATCATCTCTTTCTGGATGTAAATATCGTGCACAATCATCGAAACTGTGGCCGTGATAATAACCAGAATAATAACTGTGCTTTCCCACAATAATGTTCGGATTCGTTACTTGTTGATCTAAGGGAATCCCTGAAAATGGGGACGTAAAGAAGTTCATTTTTAAATTTTCCTAAAAGCACATAACTTCTTAGTATTTGTGCGCTGCGCGTTTACCTCGTTGGACAAGTAAAAACGCGCACGGTTAACTATCTGTATGCAAAGAACTTATCAGCTTTCTGCCAAATACACCATCTCGAAAAACGCGCATGCGCGTTTTCCAAACCTATTAACTAAAACTCAGCCTTTATAGTTAAT
>NZ_JABAIP010000033.1:0-1252 GCF_012843185.1 Shewanella sp. DNRA4 | reverse complement strand
CAAGCGCTTTTTTCAGGTTTTTATGATTAATTTTCAAATAGATTGTTACACCCAAGCTAGGCACAACCTACACACTTGTTATACCCAGAGTTATCCACACTGAGAAGGTTTAATGACTAGATTAAATAATTACTCAACTTTAAGTTAAAAGAACTCACAGCTGTGCGTATTCAAAGTTAATTGTGAGGCTGATTTTTTTAGTCTCAATTGATATTTGGTTTCAGGACGAAGCCAGATTCGGCCTGCAAAATACAACGACACGCCTTTGGGCCCCCAAAGGCAGTAGACCAAGAGCGCTAAAACAGCAGCAGTTTGAATATGTGCACCTCTTCGGCGCAGTCTGTCCTGCAACAGGAGAAACTGAAGCCATCATCACGCCATTCGCCAATAAGGACATCATGCACCAGCACCTGGAGCTAATTGCAAAACGCACCAAACCTGGCCGCCATGCAGTCGTGGTAATGGACGGTGCGGGTTGGCATACCAATGACATTGCTGCTGATATCCCTAACCTGTCGATCCTCAAACTGCCGCCATATTCCCCAGAACTAAACCCCATCAAACAGGTATGGAGTTGGCTGCGCCAACATTATCTCGCCAATCCTGTTTTAAAGGATATGAGGACATAGTGGATGCCTGCAGCAAGGCATGGAACAGCTTTATCAGTTGTACAAAACGCGTGATAAAGATGTGCTCTCGGGAATGGGCAAAGGTGACTGAGCTTTAATGCGGATTGGTATTATACCATTCCGCATTGAAGTCTGATCTAATAGCAAGCAACCCAACAGCTTAAAATTGGATTATGAAATCTAAAACTGCTGAAAGTCTGCTTAGCCTCTCCAAAAGAGAAAAAAATCCGCATAAGCGCATGCGATTGCTCGCTGTATCGCTATTTTTGCAATGCCATAACCGCACTCAGGTGGCAAACCAGTTGAAGGTGGCCAGATCTAGCGTCAACTTATGGGTCTCCAGCTATCTTGAGCAAGGACTGGCAGGACTTGAAGATAAACCACGCCCTGGGAAGAAGCCGTCATTGTCAAATGAGCAAAAAAGGAGACTCGCCAGATACATTGAGTTCAAAGCACAATCAGATGAGGGCGGCAGACTCACTGGGGCAGACATCCAGCAATACATCTCGAGTGAGTTTAATGTTGAGTACCATCCCAATCACATCTACAAGCTACTCAAGAGCATGGGATTCTGTTGGATAACCAGCCGCTCTAGGCATCCAAAACAAACTCAGAGGTTACAG
>NZ_JABAIP010000031.1:0-1713 GCF_012843185.1 Shewanella sp. DNRA4 | reverse complement strand
ATTTGGGTTGTATGGTTAAGCGACTAAGCGTATACGGTGGATGCCTTGGCAGTCAGAGGCGATGAAGGACGTAGTAACTTGCGAAAAGCGTTGGCGAGCTAGTAACAAGCATTTGAGCTAACGATGTCCGAATGGGGGAACCCGGCCGCATAAGCGGTCATCATGTGGTGAATACATAGCTACATGAGGCAAACGAGGGGAACTGAAACATCTAAGTACCCTTAGGAAAAGAAATCAACCGAGATTCCCCTAGTAGCGGCGAGCGAACGGGGATTAGCCCTTAAGTCAGAGGGGTGTTAGTGGAATGGTCTGGAAAGTCCAGCGGCACAGGGTGATAGCCCCGTACACGAAAACTAACCTTTGATGAAAACGAGTAAGGCGGGACACGTGATATCCTGTTTGAATATGGGGGGACCATCCTCCAAGGCTAAATACTCCTGACTGACCGATAGTGAACCAGTACCGTGAGGGAAAGGCGAAAAGAACCCCTGTGAGGGGAGTGAAATAGAACCTGAAACCGTATACGTACAAGCAGTGGGAGCGGTTCTTGAGACCGTGACTGCGTACCTTTTGTATAATGGGTCAGCGACTTACGTTTTGTAGCGAGGTTAAGCGAATAGCGGAGCCGTAGGGAAACCGAGTGTTAACTGCGCGTTTAGTTGCAAGGCGTAGACCCGAAACCCGGTGATCTAGCCATGGGCAGGTTGAAGGTTGAGTAACATCAACTGGAGGACCGAACCGACTAATGTTGAAAAATTAGCGGATGACTTGTGGCTGGGGGTGAAAGGCCAATCAAACCGGGAGATATCTGGTTCTCCTCGAAAGCTATTTAGGTAGCGCCTCGAGCGAATACCATTGGGGGTAGAGCACTGTTAAGGCTAGGGGGTCATCCCGACTTACCAACCCTTTGCAAACTCCGAATACCAATGAGTACTACTCGGGAGACAGACGGCGGGTGCTAACGTCCGTCGTCAAAAGGGAAACAACCCAGACCGTCAGCTAAGGTCCCAAAGTGTATGTTAAGTGGGAAACGATGTGGGAAGGCTTAGACAGCTAGGATGTTGGCTTAGAAGCAGCCATCATTTAAAGAAAGCGTAATAGCTCACTAGTCGAGTCGGCCTGCGCGGAAGATGTAACGGGGCTAAACATACCACCGAAGCTACGGGTGCAATTCATTAGAGTTGCGCGGTAGAGGAGCGTTCTGTAAGCCGTTGAAGGTGAAGGGGTAACCCACACTGGAGGTATCAGAAGTGCGAATGCTGACATGAGTAACGATAAAGGGGGTGAAAAACCCCCTCGCCGAAAGACCAAGGGTTCCTGTCCAACGTTAATCGGGGCAGGGTGAGTCGACCCCTAAGGTGAGGCCGAAAGGCGTAATCGATGGGAAACAGATTAATATTTCTGTACTTCCGCTAACTGCGATGGAGAGACGGAGAAGGCTAGGCTAGCGCGGCGTTGGTAGTCCGCGTTTAAGGTGGTAGGTGGGTGACTTAGGCAAATCCGGGTCACTATACACTGAGAGCTGATGACGAGTCCCCAAGGGGATGAAGTAGTTGATGCCATGCTTCCAGGAAAATCTTCTAAGCTTCAGGTTAGCGGGAATCGTACCCCAAACCGACACAGGTGGTCGGGTAGAGAATACCAAGGCGCTTGAGAGAACTCGGCTGAAGGAACTAGGCAAAATGGTACCGTAACTTCGGGAGAAGGTACGCT
>NZ_JABAIP010000030.1:0-2532 GCF_012843185.1 Shewanella sp. DNRA4 | reverse complement strand
ACATTGTACGCAGTTTTGTGTGGGAGGGATTTGGGGTGCCGATAACGTCACTTATCGGCATTGGCGCGTCATTTCTCCTGCGCTCAGGCTTCGCTCGTCGGCATTCCTTGCCATGCCTTAACGATGTCTAAATGGTTCTTCTGGCGTGACTCTGCGAAGTTCGCCTTGGCAATGTGGGCACTGGATAAAGATGCTATCAAAATCATCATACCACCAAGGCTTATTACAGTTATTGCATTGCAGCTCGGGTTTGTCTTGGCGCTCAACCATGCTGTAGCCGCCAGCGTATGGAATTATTTGCATGATGCAGTGTCCTTAAGTTGTTCTAGCGTGTCATCCAGTTCGCCAAGCAACACGCAGGATTTGGCGACTAATTGCAACTGAGCCTCTTCGGGCGCTAAGCCTTTCAACAAGAACTCGTTGATGACCTGTATGTCATTGCGCAATGCTATGGCGCTATTGATAAGTTCGTTCATGATGTGTCCTTACGGTTTTGCCACGGATAACGGGCTGTTTAACGTAGATTTAGGCATTGCAACCAGCTTTAACCCGAAGCGCTTAAGCTCAAGGCCGCCAAAGTTGTTAATCACAAAGCTAGAGCTATCGATTTGATATTCACCGGCTGGATATGTCTTGGTTGGGTCTTCAACTTGCAGTTTCATTTGAACGGGAAATTTTCCGCCTAAATACGCGTACGCGATTTGCTCATAAATAGTTCGCCCAGGCTTACCATCCTTAGGCGGCATGTTTCGGGCGCTAACGGTAACATCTTCTTGAAATACTTCGATTTTAAACATGGTTATAGCTCCTATGCATAGGCTTTAAATGGTAAAACATTGGATTGTGCAACAACGGGCAACTGATACCAGTGCGGTACAATTAGCGGTTTAACTTCAATGACTTCTGAACGTTTCAGTGTTGGACACATACGGCTTACATCGAATTGCTGGCCGATATCGATACCGATCGCTTTTAGACGGGCTTTATGTTCGTAAAATTGAGTAGATTTAAGGGACTTTCGTAAGTCTGCGCCATGCTGCCACATCAAGGCATAACATTGAGTTGCATTAGCTGCCTGACGGCTTTTCACTACGCCTAACGACATTAATTGGTCTGCTATGGTTTGGTGTTCATCGTGTGATATCTGGATAGTTTTCATGGCGTTCTCTATGTCAGTTAGGTGCGGATAAAAGTCTTGTTCAGTTACTCGGCCATAAAATTGCAGCGTATGACGCTTTAGTAAGGCCTGTCTTAAGCTATGTTCTTCGCGTACAACACCTGTGTTTTCGCAGTATTTAATTAAGTTTTCTAAGTAGTTAAGTCTATCGATGGGCACACCGGCTTTTTTACGGAGTTCTTTGTTTAGATGCCGTTGTAATTCAACAGCTTTGTTGTAGAGCTTGGTCATGACCCAAGTAGAACCTTCGCCCCAGTTGCACGTATGGCCATCGGGATACAACTTCGGTTTACGACCTCGACCGATTTGCATCGATGACATACCACGGATAAACGAGGCCTCTTTGCCCTTGCCTACTTGATGATTCACCGTCCAGTCGATAGCGGTAATTTCAGCGCCATTACCGACAAGCTGAGTGGTTTTGCCGTCTGGCGTTTGGCGGTATGAGATTTGGGTATTTTTGGTGAACGGTGGCAAATCATATTGTGCTAAGACGTGGTTAAAGATCGCCACGCATTCATCAAGCGTCTGTAAGCCAAATAGGTTATCCATACGCTGCCAGCGTGAAGGATTGCCTTCCACCCTCACCCGCTGCCCATCACAACGGATGGTTAATTTGGTGCTGTATGACCCTTCAAGGATTTTTTGGTTAACCGATGGCGGTAAATGTTCGCCTGTTTCGAGTTCGAACCGTTCAATGACATGCCGACCGACCAGCGGCAAATTGCCCTCTGGATGATCTTGTTGCATGAATAAACGGTCGATGAAATACAAGTGCTAAAAACCCTGTCAACAAAAAACTCATACATTTTTATTTCTGTACACTTACATTAAAATGTTATCAGATAATTGGCAACATAAAAATAGGTGTAGACTTAAATTAAAGTAGGGTTAAAGCATGGATAACTTAAACATGAGTATTGGTAGCGTCTTAAGAGATAAACGAATTGCTTTAAACATTAAGCAAGATGACATTGCAGAACAGCTTGGTGTGACTGTTCAAACAGTCAGCAAATGGGAAAGAGATGTCACAGAGCCCAAGGCAAGCCAAGTCGCTCAGTTATCGAAGATTTTACACCTGCCAGAAAAAAGCATCTGTGAAGGTAAATTTGCAAGCGGCAGTGATAACCCTATGGATTTCATGATGAAATTTGGAAAAGTGCTGCATAATGTTAATAGTACCGCGCTAATGATTACCTTATATGATCACATCAATGATGAAGATGCGTTTTTAGAAGATTTACTGAAGCAGACCGATTTGCCAAGAGAGGCTTTTGGACTGAAGTAATTCCGGATGTCCGGAGTTAGTTTGGGTGTAACAGGAACCCAAACCTAAAACCCTGTCGGTCGGGGGG
>NZ_JABAIP010000029.1:0-4041 GCF_012843185.1 Shewanella sp. DNRA4 | reverse complement strand
GTCTTTAGCTTCACCACCGTAGGTCTTAGCCAGTACGTGAGAGATAGCTGCAGTCAGAGTGGTTTTACCATGGTCAACGTGACCGATGGTGCCCACGTTAACATGGGGCTTAGAACGTTCAAATTTAGCTTTAGCCATGGTATTGCCTCAATCCAAGAGTCTTGGTGATGAAAACATACATATAGAAAAAATCCGATGCATATAAATGACATCGAACCGATTAATTTAGGTATAGGAGCTTAATTCAGAAAGGCTGGTGCTGATAGGCAGATTCGAACTGCCGACCTCACCCTTACCAAGGGTGTGCTCTACCAACTGAGCCATATCAGCAACTAAATTTGGAGCGGGCAGCGGGAATCGAACCCGCGTTATCAGCTTGGAAGGCTGGAGTAATACCATTATACGATGCCCGCGCAACCTAACTAAGGCTACCTAACTACCTAGAAAATGGTGGAGGGAGAAGGATTCGAACCTTCGAAGGCGGAGCCGTCAGATTTACAGTCTGATCCCTTTGGCCACTCGGGAACCCCTCCAGTAAAATGGTGCCGGCACCAAGAGTCGAACTCGGGACCTACTGATTACAAGTCAGTTGCTCTACCAACTGAGCTATGCCGGCAAATCATTTCGGAACGGGATATTAGGTAAATGTGTGCCCAAGTGCAAGCAAAAATCGACGATTTGTTTAAAAAAAGCAATCAAATGATGCTTTTTTACCCTCAAACTGATGTTGGCAAGCATTTATTCAGTAAATAAGGCTAGAAGAGCTAGAAACCGAGCTTCATGAATTGATTTTATATTGTCGATACTTAAGTCATGGTGTACTGTGCGATTCCTAAGCCGAGGAAAGCCAATGACGTCAAAAAATCCAATTCAAAAAGCACTCTATCTTGCCTTTGAGCGCGCACAATGGTCTGTTTTGAGGGACGCAGTGCCAATGACGCTGAGTGAACAAGACTTGGAGAATCTTCGGGGTATCAATGAGAAGGTTTCGCTCTCCGAAGTCACTGATATTTATTTGCCTCTGAGCAGGTTGCTTAACTTAATTGTAAAAGCCAAACAACAACGTGGTTTAGTCCTTGATGAGTTTCTCGGGCAAAAGCCCTCAAGTAGTCCTTATATCATCAGCATTGCCGGTAGTGTTGCCGTGGGTAAAAGTACCACTGCGCGTATTTTACAGGCGTTACTAAGCCAGTGGCCCGAGCATCCTAAAGTCGATTTAGTTACGACCGATGGTTTTCTATATCCTCTGGCAGATTTGAAGCGTAAAGGGCTATTGCAACGCAAAGGCTTTCCTGAAAGTTACGATATGAAGATGTTGGTCGAATTTATTTCGGCGGTAAAATCCGGGCAAGCCCATGTAAATGCGCCTATCTATTCCCACGTGACTTACGATCGTATTCGCGGCCAGCATCAAACCGTTTCGCAGCCCGATATTTTGATCCTCGAAGGACTGAATGTTTTACAAACTGGTTTAGATTCGCCAGTCGATATACGTAGGCCCTTTGTCTCCGACTTTGTCGATTTTTCGATTTATGTCGATGCCGAAGAGCATTTATTGAAGCAATGGTATCAAGAGCGCTTTTTGCAATTTCGCAAAGGGGCATTTAGTGATGAAAAGTCCTATTTCCATCACTATGCTAGCCTAACGGATGATGAAGCCTATACTATAGCGGCGAAAATATGGGACACAATCAACGGTCCCAATTTGCAGCTCAATATTCAGCCCACAAGGGAACGAGCGCATCTGATCCTACAAAAAGGACAGGATCATTTGATGTCACACGTTTTACTGCGTAAATAATCTTATCTTGCTCTTAAACTGATTTCTCCGCCGATATAGGCTTGTATGCCATCGGCGGTTTCTAACAATACTGCACCTTGCTCATCGAGCCCTCGACAGATACCGTCAACGTGATTCTCGCCCATCAGTAAACGAATTTCTTTACCATGGAATAGATCCGCCTGTTGCCAGCGCGTTTTAAAGGCTGCCAGCCCTTCACGCTCAAACAACTGTATGTCTCTCTTCAACTGTTTGTGTAGTGCAATCACGAGATCCGTTTTATTTGGCATATCCGTCAAGCTAGACAAGTCGCTCCAAGGCTGGTCAATTCCCTTACCTTGGTCTTCCGACATAGCCATGTTAACACCAATACCAATGATTAATTGGCACTCGCTATCCGCCTGCCCTGACATTTCAATTAAAATCCCAGCAAGCTTTTTATAATTAAGGTAAATATCGTTTGGCCATTTCACGTCGATATTATCAACACCAAAGGATTTCAGTACCTCAACTAAACTACAAGCCACCACTAGGCTTAAGCCCATGGCCTGTGCCATCCCTTGGGGGAATGACCAAAACTGCGAGAAATATAAATGATGCCCATAGGGAGAAACCCAAGTGCGACCACGGCGACCTCGCCCTGCCGACTGGTATTCAGCTACACACAGGTCGCCACTCTTAAGCTCACCAATGTGACTTAACATAAAGCCGTTAGTACTTGAGATCTCATCAAAATAAAAGCAGCGATTATCAATCGACTGAATTAACCGAACCGAGTCGATAAGGGAGATAGGATTCGCTAACTTGTAACCGCGGCCTTTGACACTGTAGATCGCCACGCCATAGTCTTCCAAAGCATCGACATGCTTGCTCACCGCCGCACGAGAAATGCCAAGTTGTGTCGCCAACTCTTCACCCGAGACAAAATGTTCGCTCGACAGTAATCCCAGTATTTCGCGTTTTCTCAACCAGTTATCAGACATCGAGACTCGTCTCCCCTGTTAATCCCATAATTCTTGGCTCGGCTTCTAGCTTAACGCCAAAAACCTCATTCACTCGCGCAATCACATGTAATGCTAATCGACAAATATCTTGGCCAGTTGCATGGCCTAAATTGACTAATACTAAGGCTTGCTTCGCATGCACTCCCGCGTTTCCTAGGGCAAAGCCCTTAAGACCCGCATGCTCAATCAGCCAACCAGCAGCAAGTTTGACCTCACCATTGGGTTGAGCATAACCAACAATGCTTGGAAAGCGTTGAGCTAGTTCAATATAAACTGATGTGCTAACGATTGGATTCTTAAAAAAACTCCCAGCATTACCTAGCACCTCAGGATTCGGCAGCTTCTCACTCCTCACCTCACAGACACGGTCAAAAATCTCCCTTGGGGTCACCGTCTCGGCGTTAAATGATTGCAACGGGCCATAGCCCAATTTTGGTTGCCAAGCTTTAGGGAGGCGCAAACCAACAGCGGTAATCACAGCTTTGTCGCGTAAGCTGCCTTTAAATATCGACTCGCGATATGAAAACTCACATTCATCGACCGTAAGCCTTAGTAAGTCGCCAGACTCAACATCAAGATATTCAACCCAATAACAAACATCACAAAACTCAACACCATAAGCACCGATATTTTGAATCGGAGCTGCGCCAACTGTGCCCGGGATCAGGGCTAAATTCTCAAGTCCAGGCATGTTCTGATCTAAGCTAAATAGGACCAATTCATGCCAGTTTTCACCCGCCTCAACATCAAGATAAAAGTGAGTGTCATCTTCGGAGCAGGAAATGCCTTTAGACAATACTCGCACTACAGTGCCATTAAAATCATCGGTAAATACGATATTGCTGCCACCACCAAGTACAAGCATTGGTCGCTTTGATTGATATAAAGATAAGCAAGTCGTTTGCAATTCCATCTTGGAATGGACTTCAATCAATGATGAACAGGATTGCTCCACGCCAAAAGTATTAAATGGTTTTAGCGAGTATGGAAAAGACATGATGATGTTCTGCCGCGATAAAAGCGACATTGTAAACGCTTCACCCTAGAATTGCAGCAAACTGAGATTGATCGGTAAAACAGATACGTCATGACTCAAGCTTTTGAGCTTTTGAGCAAGAGTTAAAGATGAGCACAAACAAGTTGATGAAGCTGTGAGAAAAACATCAAAAACAAAAAAGCCAGCTATTCAGCTGGCTTCATTGTTTAATTAGGCGCTTGGCGATGACCTACTCTCACATGGGGAGACCCCACACTACC
>NZ_JABAIP010000028.1:0-6839 GCF_012843185.1 Shewanella sp. DNRA4 | reverse complement strand
TGGTCAAATCGTGGTGAAGTCGGGTTATACCTCAAGCGCTAATGCAATTGAAGCGATCGAGTTTACAGCTGATAGCAGTGGTGCGAGCAACTTGAATGCAGCAGCAATATTGTCGGCAGCAATAGGGATGTATGGTACTGAGGATAACGATGTCATTAATGGCACATCATTGGCGGACAGTTTATACGGTGGTTCGGGTAATGACACTCTTAATGGTGGTAATGGAGATGATATATATGTATTTGGGTTTGAAAGTGGGCAAGATATTGTTAATAACTATAATTCCAGCACTTCCAGCATTGATATTGCCCGCTTTGATGATGTCTCAATTGAAGACCTATGGTTTAGTCGTGATGGTAATAATTTGCAAATCAATGTCATTGGAACTACTGATCAAGTAGATGTTTCCAATTGGTATAGTGGTGTAAATTACCAACTTGATAAAATTCACGTTGGAGATTCAGTATTATTGAATACTCAAGTTGAGCTGCTTGTATCAGCAATGGCAAGTTTTGAGGTTCCAAGTGGAGTAGGAAGTATTGTATCTCAAGATATTCAGGATTCACTAAAACCAGTATTAGTAGAGAATTGGCATACATTCTAGAATTGAGCTAGAAATATAATTTCGCGATTAAATTGAGGCATCTTACTCATTCAGTAAGATGCTTTTTTTACAGTATTAAATATGATGACAACTTCTTGAGAAGAAATAGAAATTGGGGCTTTGATACGTGAATGGCAAACAGCATCTTTGATACGGCCTAGATACGCTCAAAAATGCGGAAGTACTCATATCCTTAAGCATTAGTGGTACAGGAAATCATTGCATCAACCTTACAGGAAGATGCAATGGCGTGTTTTTTCTTTTGTGTTAATTATTTCTTGTCAAACAAAGTTAGTGAAATTGCGAGATTTTGAGCTGCCTTGCGCTCGATGTAGACGTTCAATCGTGCGCTCAGTTTGACCTGTTCTTAGGCCACTATCTTCACCTGCATAAGTGTCACCAGATCACCTTAAGCTTTATGGCCAGTCGATGGCTTGGTGCGACGTATTCTTTAGCTGTACTCTTTTCATCTGCAGACGTGTCACCCAATCCCAAAGCGCATCATGAGCGCTGAACAGTAATTAGCTAATGTCGGTGATCTATGTCGCCGGTACCTAAGCTTGTTGTTCTGCTTGGTCCTATGATCCTGCCTTGTGTTTACCTGCAGCTATGTCCGCTAATCTCATGCTGGCTAATTGCTTGTTGGGATAAGGGGATGGATAGGGCATAGGTGTTGATACCTGGCATCAAGGTGCATGCTTCCGTTCGTTAGCTGCTTAATACCTGCTGATGTATTAGTCGTTCAGGCATTTGCTGATGTTTGTGGGTGAAGCCGGCATTGATAGGGCTTCAATAGGCATGTTGTGCGACGATGACGAGTGAGAATTCCGCACGTTTTCTGAGTCGTAGTTGTTACTGATATGTTGTATGGCGATAGGGGTATTACTCCATTAGAGTTCAACAGTACTTCGATGCGGCCTAGATAATCACTAGATAGCCTCAAAAAGTTGGGAGTACTCAAACCCATGCAGCAGTAAGGCTACAGGCGAGTCGTTGCATCAACCCTAGAGGAGGATGCAACAGAGTGTTTTTGTTGCTTCAGTGTTAAATGTTGACGATAGGGTGAAGAGGGTAAAAGCCAAGGTTTTAGACGGTTTTATGTGAACAGTAGCTGTCTAGGCCTTGGCTTACTTTAGCCGAGTGCCAGGCTCGTTCTCTTTACCTATATTAGTCATCCTGCATGGATAGGAATGGAGCGATGATCATGTGCAATTATGATGAATTTTGATTTTTAGATGGGCGGATTTTGTGCCTCGCCGATGCTCACGGTTTGATTAAAACCGAATGCGCCACTTTATGACGATGAGAATCACTCGCAACTCGATGTAGATGCTAACCATTATCATCGCGGGTCCTTCCGGCTCGGTTGATTGCGGGGGCGGTGACGCGCAGTGCTTCACTACATATGAGAATTTTAGAGGGCTTGGTTGTTGTTTTATTTGCGGGCTTTTAGGGGCCGTTCATAATTTTGAACGCTATTTAAAATATTGATTATTATTCCTCTTTTCTCATTTCTCAGAAGTTCAAAAAGTAGGTGTGCTCGGATATACCAACTTGAACAGATCGATTTTGTGATCCTTTGATCTTTGTTGAATGGGCCGATATTTTGTCTCTATGGGTAAGCGAGTCACTATAAAGCAGAGAACTGTGAGGGGAGAAACCTACCTTTAGTTTGAATACATCAGAGCACACCGCCTAGGCATATCGATTCGATCTAGCTTTATCCCAAAATCACTTAACTGATAACTAAATCATTCCAAATTTGCTCACCGGTTAGTGCTGTATGTCATAACTGTGATTTTACGCAGTACTTAACCAATGCTTGCCACCGCAAAAAGCTTGCGCTAATCAAGTTGCAATCAAACAATTCATTGGTGATATTGGCGAGGCCTTTGGTTAAAGAAGACTGTTTGTGGTCATGTCCGCAATGCCAGTTAGGTCATTTGCAGTTTATTGGGCTGATAAAACCGCAGGGATTTGTGATGATTAACAATCAAAGTCAGCCAGTACGAATGTCAGGATAACCACTCCCCTAAGACGTAGCGTAATGACCGACAGTGAAAAGCAGCCTGCCTAATGTAGAGTAATGAGAGCGAGTATGTCAGGCTATAACGATTGGCATAAACTTCCTGCAAACGCAATAAGCCTTGGAACACTCAAAAGCTTTACCGCCATATTCGACAACTATTAACCTGAACTCGGGATAAAAATTTGAACTAGTGGCCTTCCAAGTGAACGATTCTTTCGACCAATAGAAACCTAATTACACCGACGGGCCTATGCTTAAACTAGTGAAGTTATTTTGTTATGCCTATGATTTTTCTTTTTTTAATTCCTGAGTGGTAAATAATCCTGTTAACAGATGGAACCTACATCAGTTGGATTTATTGCCGTTGTTTTTGGCATTCCCTCTCCGTAATTCTTTGCGTAATACATCGAATTTATCTTTAGGTTCGTTTACATATCGACTTACTTTCTGGTTGAAGTAATATTAGTGCTGATAAATAAAATGAGAATAGTGTTAAAAAATAAATTATACTTTTCTTTAAATTGTCTTCGAAAGTAACTTGTTCATTGTATGCTGTAATTACTAATTCATAGTTGTTAAGCATGGCATTTGCACTTTCGCCTAAATCTTTTACAAATGCAAAAGGGTCTGTATTATGTTTTAAAAATAGCTCGTCACTTGAATATAGTTCCTGCAATAGACTTACTTGCTTTTTAAATAACTCATATTTTTCTTTATCATTAAGCTCTTTGTTGTAATTGAATGCAGAAATTAATTCTGGGTAATATGAGTTTAGTCGTTCCTCACGTTTTTTGAAGCTTTCAATGAGTAGGGAAAAGTTTTTTATTTCCTCTGCTAGTTTATATGGTTCTTCAATATTTATTAAAACTTTACCAGTCATCTGGCTGATATCATTTAATAAGTATATTGCAACTGAGCTGTTGAAGTTAAGTGCGCGCAACAACTCCTTGAGTAAGTAATGGTATTCATTAATGTTTTTCAAGGTTTCATCATTGAGTTTGATTCCATCCTGACTTAATAATAGCTTTGGTACAACACCACTTTCTTTTATTAAATTAAAGTTTTTATGAATTTCATTGTTCCATACATCCAACTGAAATTTGTATTCGTATGCCTTGTTTTCTTTTGTTTTTCCTGCGTCAACCCAAAAGCAGGTTTGTACAATGGTTACAAGAAATCCAAATATTAAAACCAATAATGATAATTTTGTTTTTTTATCTAATGAATAAACTGAGTTGACGGCTGCATTCATAGTTAAATCCAAATTTAAATTTTATCTTAGTTATTAAGGTGACTTTTAATTATATGTTCTAAACGCCGCAGTGTACATGGTTTTATACTCAATATAGTTGCAGGACTCATTGCCATCAATTTAAAGGCAATAAGCTACTACTGAGCCTCACTGACGCCGAGTTAAATGCTATTGCTGTGATGACTCGTTAAACTGATATAAGGTTAATTACTTTATCATGCACTCACTTTATCTATAGTGATACTTTCCTTTAGGCGGATTTTGGGGTGCAATCTCCGGCTTTTTAATAACACTCAGATGGTCATTGCACTTAGGGCAGAGGTTGAGTAACGAGCTGCCTTCAAAGTCTAATTTACAGAATACGCAGCGATATATCCCGACTGTTCTTTGGTCAGGCTTAACTATTTGCTCTTTAATCCGATCTCTTGTGGTCTTGGGTTCATCATGCTGTTTTCTATTTTGTTGGTGCTCAAGCCACTCATTTCGCCTTGGGTTATAGATCCAATGCTTTCCCTTGATAGCCGTTTCTAACCATTCCTGAAGCAGCTGTGTCGATGATTTTAGCTTGTGTGATTCACTGAATAATTTCGAGAAATGGATTAATTCAAGGCAGAGTATCGCTGTGCGATGATCCTCACCCAAATTATTATATATCGGTGCGGGGCGCCCAGGGTGACTTATGTAAAGGCATAACTTGCGGCCTGATACCATTAGGATTAAGTCAAACATTATATCCTGCTCATAGCTATCAAGTGTTATATTCTGGAACTCAACGGTTATTTTCGCGTTTTTAGTAATGACATGCTTGTCGCCTTCAAAGTCTATCTCCAAAGGTGGCAACATCAACAGGCCCGTCTCTTGCATCATCTGCTTGAGCATGTAGCGCACCGAGACAAAGAAGGAGAATTGGCAAGCCTCAATCTCTTCTTTACAGCCGCCTTTGGGATCATGAGAAAAGTGGGAGGCATAAACTTCACCCTGCCGAGCGATTAAAGAAATGCCACACGATGGACAAACACAATCACAAGCCTTACCCCGTGTCGCAGCCTCTGCATCGATATACACGCCATCACTACGAAGGCCAAAGGGGATTAAGTTCATGAAGTTACTTGCATAGTTTCAATCCTTCCTGAAAGATTGGGTTGATGTTCACATGGGCTACTCCACCCATTTCATCCTGCACTTGTTGAATGGTTTTGTTTTCCTGCTTTGCTATAGACTGCTGGTATTCCGACATCGAACTATCAACTTTCCCATATAGGGGTAATATCGACATACCCTTTACTTATAGTAATACCGTTAACTGCATATTCTATATCATTGGCAATGAAAAATACCGCCTGCTCATAACAAGCGATCTCTCCACTCTCAGCTGTAAACGGCCAACTTTCACCATAACTGTCTTGTTGAATTTCTTTAGCCGTTGCAGCTAAGCTCAGCGCTAAAATTGAGAAGGCTAGAATTGTTTTAAACATGGTTACATCCATGATATCAGAGTGTTATGCCGTCAATCTTACTTTATCAATCAGTTCATACATAGAACAAATATCTATGGACATTATAGTTTGATAGGTTCCATTAAAGTTTGTCACTTTTTTCTCAGCCAGTTCACTTGAGCGAGGTTATGTGGGTAGATTATTGCTAACATACCTTTATCCAAAAATGAGTTCTTTATTTTTGACTTTATAGAAACTTAGATTGCATGGATTGCGATATTAATATTTTCAGGGTGGCAGAGCAGTGCTCTAACTTCACTGCTTCAGTTTTAAGCCAAAAATCAATTTCAAATGGGCTGATCAGCAGGGGCATTCTGCCATGATAGGCTTTACACTTTTCTGTAGGCTCAGTCGTTAATGTAACTAGCTGGGTAAACTCTGCGTTTGGATAGCATATTCCGGCCATGTAAAGTGGCTCTCCTGTATCATGACTAAACAGATATTTCTGTTTTTCACCTTCCTCGCGCCATTCATACCAACCAGAGCAGGGCACAACGCAGCGGTGGCTCGCAAATGCCGAAGCGAACGTTTTCTTTTCTCGCACGGTTTCAGCCTGTACACTAATCAATAGCTTTTTCGACCAAGCAGGCTTTATTCCCCAGGTGCAATCTAGCTGCTAAAGCTGGCTATCGGCCATCATAATCACCGATACTTGTTCGGTAGGGCGCAAATCAAGGTTAGTTTGTGGATTAAATGGCACACCCAGTTGAAGAGATACCGTATTAGCGAGAAAACTATCAATGCTTATGCGTCCGCACATTAGGCCAATTCCTCAATATTTCTATCTTTATACACAATAGACTAAGTAAAAAATCAGTACGAGCGCCACAAAAGTCTAGACTGTACCTCTCACGAATTAAGCTGCCATGAACTGTTAGCTCCTTATCTGTTGTAAAACTAATATCTTTTTTATTAGGGGTTTACAGCAGAGTTAATGTAGCCAATTGAGTATTGGCGAAGATGCTGATTTGAACAAGCTCAATGAAAAGTGGGTCATATTGATTGATTTTGCATTTTTGACCCGCTGTTACTACATTTCAACGTAGCTAAACAGGTTGTCTATTTGCAAAGGAAAGCAGAACCATGATCTTCAGACCAGTGCGAGTCTTTGTCACAACATTACTTTTTACCACTTTTGGCTTCTTAATCATGTTTCTGGTGCAGTTGTCTGAACCTACCTGTGTTGATGATTTATCTGAACTAAATGATATCGTTGCAAAGAGAGACCAGACGGGTGACACCACCGCGGTGAATTTTGACGTGGGGTTTGATAAGGAAAAGAACCAGTGGTGTTACATCGAAACATCACAATAATTCTTGCCAGTTAGCTAACAACGCCTACAATTACTGTATATAAAAAAGGGCTATCCATTTAGCGCCACCAGTGTCAATATGTAGTAATGAAAACTTCATCGTATTTATTAAAAGCTGGCGTCGATTACCCTACAAATTGGGACG
>NZ_JABAIP010000027.1:0-15915 GCF_012843185.1 Shewanella sp. DNRA4 | reverse complement strand
GTTTTTAACATAGTCAGCGTGGCCTGGGCAGTCTACGTGTGCGTAGTGGCGAGTTGGGGTGTCATACTCGATGTGAGAGGTATTGATGGTAATACCGCGCTCACGCTCTTCTGGAGCGTTATCGATTTGAGAGAAGTCTTTAGCTTCACCACCGTAGGTCTTAGCCAGTACGTGAGAGATAGCTGCAGTCAGAGTGGTTTTACCATGGTCAACGTGACCGATGGTGCCCACGTTTACGTGAGGCTTACTACGTTCAAATTTAGCTTTTGCCACGATATATTCCTTTCTTTTCAGAATAGTCCTGCATTGACAGGACCATATTACATTTATGTCGTAACTGGAAATTAGCTACGAGATTCAATAATCGCTTTCGCAATGTTTTGCGGTGCATCAGTGTACTTCAAGAACTCCATGGAGTAAGAAGCACGACCCTGAGTTGCAGAACGCAAATCAGTTGCATAACCAAACATTTCAGAAAGAGGCACTACTGCATGGACTATTTTGATGCCACCAAAGCCATCATCCATACCTTCAATCAAACCACGGCGACGGTTTAAATCACCAACAACATCACCCATATAGTTTTCTGGAGTAGTTACTTCTACTTTCATGCAAGGTTCGAGCAACACAGGTTTCGCCTCAAGCGCACCCTTTTTGAAGCCCATAGAACCCGCAATTTTGAACGCCATTTCATTCGAGTCCACATCATGATATGAACCATCGAACAGAGTGACCTTCACGTCCAATACAGGGAAGCCAGCGAGAACGCCATTCTTCATCTGCTCTTGGATACCTTTATCAACCGCAGGGATGAATTCACGTGGAACTACACCGCCAACGATTGCGTTGATAAATTCGTAACCAGCACCTTCTTCATTAGGCTCTAGTTTTAACCAAACATGACCGAATTGTCCACGGCCACCTGATTGGCGTACAAATTTACCTTCAGCCTCAACTGATCCACGAATGGTTTCACGGTAGGCCACTTGTGGCTTACCTACGTTACACTCAACACCAAATTCGCGACGCATACGATCAACGATAATGTCTAAGTGTAACTCACCCATTCCAGAAATCAGTGTTTGTGATGATTCTTCGTCAGTCTCAACCCGGAATGAAGGATCCTCTGCTGCAAGTTTTTGCAGTGCGATACCCATTTTGTCCTGGTCGGCTTTTGACTTAGGTTCAACGGCAATGGTAATTACAGGTTCTGGGAACTCCATGCGTTCCAAGATTACTTTGTGGTCATTATCACAAAGTGTATCACCCGTGGTTACGTCTTTTAGACCAATAGCCGCGGCAATATCACCTGCACGGACTTCTTTCAGTTCTGTGCGGTCGTTAGCGTGCATCTGCACGATACGGCCAATACGTTCACGTTTCTGTTTAACAGAGTTGTAAACGCCAGAACCTGATTCGAGTACGCCTGAGTACACACGAATAAAGGTTAAAGTACCCACGAACGGGTCTGTAGCAATCTTAAATGCCAACGCCGCAAAGGGGGCGTTGTCATCTGATGGGCGCTCAACTTCTTGCTCATTGTCATCGATGCCCTTAATAGGTGGCACATCGACTGGTGCTGGCAAGAATTCTACTACCGCATCAAGAACCGCTTGAACGCCTTTGTTCTTAAATGCAGAACCACAGGTCGCTAAAACGATTTCATTATTTATAGTACGTTGACGCAGTGCTTTTTTGATCTCTTCTTCTGACAGGGTACCTTCTTCAAGATACTTGTCCATCAGTTCATCAGAGGCTTCAGCGGCTGCTTCAACCAGATACTCATGCATTTCAGCCGCTTTAGCTGCTAAATGTGCAGGGATCTCTTCATAAGAGAACGTCATCCCCTGGTCCGCTTCGTTCCAGTTAATGGCTTTCATCTTGATTAAGTCGATCACGCCAGTGAAGTTTTCTTCTGCGCCGATATTTAATTGGATCGGTACACAAGTTGCTCCAAGGCGAGTTCTGATTTGCTTCACTACACGTTCAAAGTCCGCGCCTGCACGGTCCATCTTGTTGACAAATACGATGCGTGGAACGCGGTATTTGTCAGCTTGGCGCCATACGGTTTCTGATTGAGGTTCAACACCTGAAGCACCACAGAAAACCACAACAGCGCCGTCAAGAACGCGCAAAGAACGTTCAACTTCAATAGTGAAGTCAACGTGACCAGGGGTATCGATGATATTGATGCGGTGTTCAGTGAATTGAGCATCCATACCACGCCAGAAAGTAGTGACAGCAGCCGAGGTGATAGTAATACCACGCTCTTGCTCTTGCACCATCCAGTCAGTGGTCGCGGCGCCGTCATGCACCTCACCGATTTTATGAGACAAACCGGTATAGAACAGAACACGTTCTGTTGTGGTGGTTTTACCTGCGTCCACATGAGCACAAATACCGATATTACGATAACGCTCAATTGGGGTTGTACGAGCCACGATTATACCCTCTCCACCAAAACCTAAGTCTTGGCAATATCAACAACAATAGTGTGGGCCTAAGCCCACACCATCAGATTACCAACGGTAATGAGCAAAGGCCTTGTTCGCTTCAGCCATGCGGTGCACGTCTTCACGCTTCTTAACAGCAGTACCTTTGTTTTCAGACGCATCTAGCATTTCACCTGCTAGACGTAAAGCCATAGATTTTTCACCACGCTTACGTGCAGCTTCAACTAACCAGCGCATCGCCAGTGCGTTACGACGCACAGGACGAACTTCACATGGTACCTGGTATGTAGAACCACCCACGCGACGAGATTTAACTTCGACTGACGGGCGAACGTTGTCCAGGGCTGCTTCAAGGATGTCTAAATGGTTAGCGCCTTTCTTTTCAGCGATAACATCAAGAGCCTTGTAAATGATTTTTTCAGCAGTCGACTTTTTGCCGTCCTGCATAATGACGTTGATGAACTTAGCCAGCAACTCACTGTGAAACTTTGGATCTGGTAGGATTTTACGTTGTCCTACAACGCGACGTCTTGGCATAACAATTCTCCGTATGCTTCAGGGATTTCCAAAACTGGAATTCTCAAAATAAACTAGCTTGGCCTTACTTAACGGATACGTTAAGACTTAGGACGCTTAGCACCGTACTTAGAACGGCTTTGGCGACGTGAAGTCACGCCTGCACAGTCTAATGCGCCACGAACAGTGTGGTAGCGAACACCAGGTAAGTCTTTAACACGACCACCACGGATCAAAATCACGCTGTGTTCCTGCAGGTTGTGGCCTTCACCGCCGATGTACGAAGTAACTTCGAAACCGTTAGTTAGACGCACACGAGCTACTTTACGTAGTGCAGAGTTAGGTTTTTTAGGGGTAGTTGTGTACACACGTGTACAAACACCACGCTTTTGTGGGCACGCATTCAACGCAGGCACATTAGTCTTGTCGACTTTTGGCGCGCGTGGCTTACGTACCAACTGGTTTACAGTTGCCATGTATAGCTCCGAGTCAGTTGAATCAAACTCAACGATAAGGTGTGAAAAATCTATATCCCACAATGGTGGGACGCGGAATTTTAGAAAGGTAAAGCCTAACTGTCAAGAAATAGCCAACTTTTGCGGCATATTCCAATGAAAAAGGCGCCAACGGCGCCTTTTTGTTACAAACTGATTACTTAATCTTGACTACCAGCCAAGTTTAAGAGGTCTGCAAGGTTTTGTTCTGCTTCGCTTGCAGTGATCTTATTCACTACAACTGGCTCGTCTTTCTTAGCACGGGCATCGTTACGGGTCTTGTGATAAGCGTAACCAGTACCGGCTGGGATCAGACGGCCCACGATTACGTTTTCTTTCAGACCACGTAAGTTATCAGACTTACCACCTACGGCAGCTTCTGTCAGTACGCGAGTTGTTTCTTGGAACGATGCTGCAGAGATAAACGATTCTGTTGCCAGAGACGCTTTGGTAATACCCAGCAGTTCACGTTCGAAGGTCGCAGGCACTTTGCCTTGTTCGATCAGGTCGCGGTTAGCGATCTTCACGCGAGACACTTCTACTTGTTCGCCTTCTAAGAACTCACTGTCACCCGCAGAGGTGATCACGCACTTACGCAGCATTTGACGGATGATCACTTCGATATGTTTATCGTTGATCTTCACGCCTTGTAGACGATATACGTCTTGTACTTCGTTCACAATGTAGCTTGCTACGTTGTGAATGCCACGTAGACGCAGAATATCGTGCGCCGCTTCTGGACCGTCAGCAATAACTTCACCACGTTCGACTTTTTCACCTTCGAACACGTTTAAGTTACGCCATTTTGGGATCATCTCTTCGTACTGTTCACCGCCATCCGCTGGTGTAATCACCAGACGACGCTTGCCTTTAGTCTCTTTACCAAACGAGATGGTACCAGAGATTTCTGCCAGAATTGCAGGCTCTTTTGGCTTACGGGCTTCGAACAGGTCGGCAACGCGTGGTAGACCACCCGTGATGTCGCGTGTTTTAGACGATTCTTGTGGAATACGTGCTAACGCGTCACCCACGGCGATTTGCGCATTGTCGTCAAGGTTAACGATCGCACTGCCTGGTAAGAAGTATTGTGCTGGTACTTCTGTACCTGGGATCATCAGGTCACTACCGTCGGCACCAACCAGACGGATCATTGGGCGCATTTCTTTACCCGCTGAACCACGTTGACCCACGTCGAGGATCACGATTGATGACAGACCAGTCAGTTCGTCTGTTTGACGAGTCATGGTCACGCCGTCGATCATGTCAACGAACTTAATACTACCTGCCACTTCAGTGATGATTGGATGAGTATGTGGGTCCCAGTTAGCGATGATATCGCCTGCTTCTACTGATGCTTCTTCTAACTTCTCGAGCACAGTACCGTAAGGCACTTTATAACGCTCTTTCTCACGACCTAATTCGTCGATGATTGCCAGTTCAGAAGAACGAGAAACGATAACCAGCTTGCCGTCTGTGTTTGTTACGTACTTAGCGTTGTGCAGTTTCAACGAACCTGAGTTCTTCACTTGAACGTTGTTTTCTGCAGAGGCACGTGACGCAGCACCACCGATGTGGAACGTACGCATCGTTAACTGTGTACCAGGTTCACCGATTGATTGTGCAGCCACAACACCGATCGCTTCACCGTGGTTGATGATATGGCCACGGGCCAAGTCACGGCCGTAACAGGCAGCACATACACCAAAATCGGTATCACAGGTAATAACTGAACGAACAATCACTTCATCGATTGAATGCTCTTCTAACTTGTCACACCATGCTTCATCGAGCAGGGTATTACGTGGTGCCAGTACGTCTTCAGTGCCAGGATAGAACACATCAACAGCAACCACACGACCCAGTACGCGTTCACGTAATGGCTCAACCACATCACCACCTTCGATCAGCGGCTTCATGGTTAGACCTTCGTGAGTACCACAATCGTCTTCAATGACGACTAAGTCTTGAGCAACGTCTACCAGACGACGAGTCAGGTAACCCGAGTTCGCTGTCTTCAATGCAGTATCGGCAAGACCTTTACGCGCACCGTGAGTAGAAATAAAGTACTGAAGTACGTTTAGACCTTCACGGAAGTTAGCGGTAATTGGCGTTTCAATGATCGAACCGTCTGGTTTCGCCATCAGACCACGCATACCCGCTAACTGACGGATCTGTGCAGCACTACCACGAGCGCCAGAGTCGGCCATCATGTAAATGCTATTGAACGAAGCTTGTTTTTCTTCAACGCCATCACGGTTAATCACTGTCTCAGTTGACAGGTTTTCCATCATCGCTTTAGAAACTTTTTCGTTCGCACTTGCCCAGATGTCGATAACTTTGTTGTAACGCTCACCAGCAGTAACCAGACCTGATTGGAACTGCTCTTGAATTTCGAGCACTTCGGCTTCAGCGTCAGCAACTAAGGTGTACTTCTCAGCTGGGATCACCATGTCGTCGATACCGACAGATGCACCAGAGATAGTGGCGTAACGGAAACCTGTATACATCAGTTGGTCAGCGAAGATAACGGTATCTTTCAGACCTAATTGACGGTAACAGGTGTTCAACAGCTTAGAAATCTGCTTTTTGCCCATGTTCTGGTTAACCAGATCAAATGACAAACCTGCTGGCAGAATCAATGACAGCAGAGCACGACCGACTGTGGTATCTACGATACGACGTTGTTCAGTACGCTCACCATTGTCACCGATAACGGTTTCAGTGATACGCACTTTCACGCGGGCATGCAGTTCAGCAGCGCCAGTTGCGTAAGCTTTTTCAACTTCAGCAACAGACATAAAGTACATACCTTCACCACGGCCGTTGATACGCTCACGGCTGGTGTAGTACAGACCTAATACCACGTCTTGAGACGGCGTGATTACAGGCTCGCCGTTCGCAGGTGACAGGATGTTGTTGGTAGACATCATCAGGGCACGAGCTTCTAGCTGCGCTTCCAGTGTTAACGGTACGTGTACCGCCATTTGGTCACCGTCGAAGTCGGCGTTGTATGCCGCACAAACGAGAGGGTGTAACTGGATGGCTTTACCTTCAATCAGTACAGGTTCGAACGCTTGGATACCCAGTCTGTGCAGTGTTGGTGCACGGTTAAGCATCACTGGATGTTCGCGGATCACTTCATCCAGAACGTCCCAAACTTCCGCCACTTCACGCTCTACCATCTTCTTAGCAGCTTTGATGGTTGTCGCTAAGCCACGACCTTCCAGCTTGCCATAGATGAATGGCTTAAACAGTTCCAGTGCCATCTTCTTAGGAAGACCACATTGGTGCAGACGTAAAGTAGGACCTACGGTAATTACCGAACGACCAGAGTAGTCAACACGCTTACCTAACAAGTTCTGACGGAAACGACCTTGTTTACCTTTGATCATATCGGCCAAAGATTTCAGAGGACGTTTGTTAGAACCGGTAATAGCACGACCACGACGACCGTTATCTAATAGCGCATCAACAGACTCTTGTAACATACGCTTTTCGTTGCGTACGATGATGTCCGGCGCAGCTAAATCTAACAGACGCTTCAAACGGTTGTTACGGTTGATCACTCGGCGATACAGATCGTTCAGATCTGACGTGGCGAAGCGGCCGCCATCGAGCGGTACCAGCGGACGTAAGTCAGGTGGTAACACAGGCAGTACTTTTAAGATCATCCACTCTGGCTTGTTACCAGAAGTGTGGAACGCTTCCATCAACTTAAGACGCTTGGTCACTTTCTTGCGACGAGTCTCAGAGTTGATTGATGGCAGCTCTTCACGCATTTGTTCGATTTCTTTTTCAAGATCGATTGCGCGCAGCAGTTCTAATACCGCTTCAGCACCCATCTTGGCTTCGAATTCGTCACCGTACTCTTCTAATGCGTCCAGATAGTTTTCTTCTGTCAGCATTTGGCCACGCTCAAGGCTGGTCATGCCAGGCTCGATCACGACGAAAGATTCAAAATACAGTACGCGCTCGATATCTCGCAGCGTCATGTCCAGCATTAAACCGATACGGGACGGCAGTGATTTCAAGAACCAAATGTGGGCAACTGGGCTAGCCAGTTCGATGTGACCCATACGTTCACGACGTACTTTAGTCTGGGTAACTTCTACACCACACTTTTCACAGATCACACCACGGTGCTTCAAACGCTTGTACTTACCGCACAAACATTCGTAATCTTTGACTGGGCCAAAGATACGCGCACAGAACAGACCTTCACGCTCAGGCTTGAAGGTACGGTAGTTAATGGTTTCTGGCTTCTTAACTTCACCAAAAGACCAAGAACGGATCAGATCAGGCGATGCCAGACCAATTTTGATGCCGTTAAATTCTTCAGTCTTGCTTTGCTGTTTCAGAAACTTTAATAAGTCTTTCACGTTTCTCTCCTGAAGGAGTTAAACCGGGTGCTCCGCGACTGCGGAGCACCATTCTGTTGCCAAACGTTGCCTTAAGGCGACGCTTATTCCTGATCCAACTCGATATTAATACCGAGTGAACGGATCTCCTTCAGTAATACGTTGAAGGACTCTGGCATGCCAGGCTGCATCTGATGGTTACCGTCGACGATGTTCTTATACATCTGAGTACGACCGTTAACGTCATCCGATTTCACGGTGAGCATTTCTTGAAGCGTATAAGCGGCACCGTATGCTTCGAGTGCCCACACTTCCATCTCCCCGAAACGCTGACCACCGAACTGAGCTTTACCGCCCAATGGTTGTTGAGTTACTAAGCTGTACGAACCGGTAGAACGGGCGTGCATCTTGTCGTCAACTAAGTGGTTCAGTTTGAGCATGTACATGTAACCAACAGTTACTGGACGCTCAAATTCGTTACCGGTACGACCATCAAATAATTTCAGCTGACCAGAGGTTGGCAAGCCTGCAAGCTCAAGCATCTGCTTGATCTCTTTCTCTTTAGCACCGTCGAAGGCTGGCGTAGCAACTGGGATACCGCCTTTCAGGTTGTTCGCTAAGCGCAATAACTCATCGTCAGTGAATGAATCGATGTCAACGCGCTGCTGCACTTCGTCACCTAATTCGTACACTTGCTTGATGTAGTTACGAACTTCTGCAAGTCCCTTCTCGCGCTGATCTTCCAGCATGGCAGCAATCTTGTTACCAATACCTTTAGCCGCAGCACCTAAGTGAACTTCAAGAACCTGACCGATGTTCATACGTGATGGAACGCCTAGCGGGTTCAACACGATGTCCACAGGGTTGCCTTGCTCGTCGTACGGCATGTCTTCAATTGGGTTAATCTTAGAGATAACACCCTTGTTACCGTGACGACCCGCCATCTTGTCACCAGGTTGGATAGTACGTTTAACCGCTAAGTAAACTTTAACGATCTTCAGTACGCCTGGGGCCAAGTCATCACCTTGGGTGATTTTGCGACGTTTGATTTCAAACTTCTTATCGAAGTCTGCTTTCAGCTCTTCATGCTGTTCAGCTAATTGCTCAAGCTCAGTTTGTTTGGCTTCATCGTCAATGACTTGAACCAATACATCTTTACGTGGCAATGCTGCGATCTGTGCTTCAGTGAAACCGGCACTTAATAATAAGTTGCGCGCACGGCTCAACACGCCTTCTTCAAGGATCTTGAACTCTTCGCCTAAGTCTTTACGAGCTTGGGCAATGTGCATTTCTTCGATTTCAATGGCGCGTTTGTCTTTCTCAACGCCGTCACGGGTAAATACCTGAACGTCGATGATGGTACCTTTAACAGAGTTAGGTACACGCAGTGAGCTGTCTTTCACATCAGACGCTTTCTCACCGAAGATGGCGCGCAGTAACTTCTCTTCTGGAGTCAGTTGTGTTTCGCCTTTTGGCGTCACTTTACCTACCAGAATGTCACCGCCCTTCACTTCTGCACCGATGTAAACGATACCTGACTCGTCGAGTTTCGACAGCGCAGATTCACCTACGTTTGGAATGTCAGCCGTGATTTCTTCGCTACCCAGTTTGGTATCACGAGCGATACAAGACAGCTCTTGAATGTGGATAGTGGTGAAACGGTCTTCCTGTGCAACACGCTCAGAAATTAAGATCGAGTCTTCGAAGTTGTAACCGTTCCAAGGCATGAACGCGATACGCATGTTCTGGCCAAGGGCTAAGTCACCTAAGTCAGTAGACGGACCATCTGCTAACACGTCACCACGAACGACTGGCTCACCAACAGAACAACATGGACGTTGGTTGATACACGTGTTTTGGTTAGAACGGGTGTACTTAGTCAGGTTGTAAATGTCGATACCCGCTTCGCCTGGGCGCAGCTCGTCTTCATTTACTTTAACGACGATACGGCTCGCATCAACGTAATCGATCACACCGCCACGTTTAGCGGCGACTACTACGCCAGAATCCACAGCGAGCGTGCGTTCAATACCCGTACCTACTAGCGGCTTTTCAGAGCGCAATGTTGGTACCGCTTGACGTTGCATGTTCGCACCCATCAATGCACGGTTGGCGTCGTCGTGTTCTAAGAACGGGATCAGTGACGCAGCAACAGAAATGATCTGTTGTGGCGATACGTCCATGTATTGAATGTCAGACGCGCGCATAAAGGTAGATTCACCTTTGTGACGACATGCGATCTGCTCTTCAACCATGCGGCCTTCAGAGTCAACTTCGATGTTCGCCTGTGCAATCACATAACGACCTTCTTCAATCGCTGACAAGTATTCCACTTCGTCAGTGATCACACCGTCTACCACTTTGCGGTATGGTGTTTCTAAGAAGCCGTATGAGTTAGTACGGGCAAAGCTTGCTAATGAGTTGATTAGACCAATGTTTGGACCTTCAGGGGTCTCAATTGGACATAAACGACCATAATGCGTTGGGTGTACGTCGCGGACTTCGAAGCCTGCACGTTCACGGGTCAAACCACCTGGGCCAAGAGCAGAAATACGACGCTTATGCGTTACTTCTGACAGCGGGTTGTTTTGGTCCATGAATTGTGACAGCTGAGAAGAACCGAAGAACTCTTTCACTGCAGCAGAAATTGGCTTAGCGTTGATTAAGTCTTGTGGCATCAGCTCGTTCAGATCGCCTAATGACAGACGTTCACGCACGGCGCGCTCAACACGGACCAGACCAACACGGAATTGGTTTTCAGCCATCTCACCCACAGAACGAATACGACGGTTACCTAAGTGGTCGATATCGTCCACTTCGTCGAAGCCGTTACGGATGTGAATGATGTTCTTCATTACTGCAACGATGTCTTCTTTAGACAGTACGCCACTACCTTCGTCATCAGGAATGCTGAGACGACGGTTGAACTTCATACGACCGACTTTCGACAGGTCATAACGTTCTTCGCTGAAGAATAAGTTTTGGAACAGGGCTTCTGCTGCATCTTTGGTTGGTGGCTCACCAGGACGCATCATGCGGTAGATCTCAACTAACGCTTCTAAGCGGTTAGTGGTTGGATCGATACGCAGAGTGTCAGAGATGTAAGCACCGTGGTCCAGCTCGTTAATGTATAACGTGCTCAACTCTTTGATGCCTGCCAGTGATAACTTCGCTAAGTCTTCTAAGCTGATTTCACTGTTAGCAGAAACTAATACTTCGCCCGTGTCCGGATCGATGTAATCTTGAGCAGCATACTTGCCCACGATGTACTCAACTGGTACTTCGAGTTCAGTGGTGTTGGTTTTTTCGAGTTGGCGAATATGACGTGCAGTCACGCGACGGCCCGCTTCAACCAATACAGTGCCTTCTGCATCCTTGATGTCGTAGCTGGCGGTTTCGCCACGCAGACGCTCAGGGACTAAGGTCATAACCAGAGTATCTTTCTTGATCTTGAACTCAACGCGTTCGAAGAACAGGTCAAGGATCTCTTGAGTAGAGTACTCTAATGCACGCAGAATGATGGTCGCTGGTAATTTACGGCGACGGTCGATACGTACGAATAGTGCATCTTTAGGATCGAATTCAAAGTCTAACCATGAACCACGGTAAGGAATGATACGTGCGTTATATAGCACCTTACCTGATGAGTGGGTTTTACCACGGTCGTGATCGAAGAATACGCCTGGGCTGCGGTGTAATTGAGAAACGATTACACGCTCAGTACCGTTGATAACAAAGGTACCGTTGTCAGTCATCAATGGGATATCACCCATGTAGACTTCTTGTTCTTTAATATCTTTTACAGTGCCGGCCGCTGCTTCACGGTCATACAACACCATGCGTAATTTAACGCGCAGTGGAGCTGAATATGTAACACCACGGATCTGACACTCTTTCACATCAAAAACAGGCTCGCCAAGCTTATAGCTGACGTATTGCAGTTCTGAATTACCAGAAAAGCTCTTGATGGGAAAAACGCTACGGAAGGCGGCTTCAAGACCGCGCTCACCGGTAGGATCTTGATCGGTGAACTTCTTAAAAGAGTCTAACTGAATAGACAAAAGGTAAGGAATATCCAACACCTGTGGACGCTTACCAAAGTCTTTGCGAATACGCTTCTTTTCAGAATAGGAGTAAACCATGGGTTTCCTCTGCTTACGAGATGTGACCAAGACTGAATCAATAACCTGAGTTATTACATTCAGCACGTTTGCCCATCACCGTTGATGGCAAGAACCTAACCAGTAATCTCTGCTAGGGACTGCAAAATCTGGCGACAAACGGTGAAAAAAAATCGCCGGCGCATATAGCGCAAAAAAGGCCGACGGTTAAAAAACCGCCAGCCTCCACCCAAGTGGCTTGGGTGAGCAAGCTAAATAATAGCTTACTTGATTTCTACTGAAGCACCAGCTTCAACTAGTTCTTTCTTCAGAGCTTCAGCTTCTTCTTTAGAAACGCCTTCTTTAACTGCTACTGGAGCAGCTTCAGACATTGCTTTAGCTTCTTTCAGGCCTAAACCAGTTGCGCCACGGATGGCTTTAATAACTGCAACTTTGTTGTCGCCGTGTGCAGTCAGAATTACGTTGAATTCTGTTTGCTCTTCAACAGCAGCAGCAGCTTCGCCACCACCAGAAACAACAGCAGCAGCGGCAGAAACGCCAAACTTCTCTTCCATTGCTTCGATCAGTTCAACAACTTCCATTACAGACATAGCTGCAAAGGCTTCTAAGATTTGGTCTTTAGTGATAGACATAACAAATGTTTCCTATTGTTCTGAATTCAATTCTATTAAGCAGCCAGCTTGAAATTAAGCGGCTTCTTGTTTTTGATCGCGCAGGGCGGCCAGTGTACGAACGAACTTGCCAGCAGATGCTTCTTTCATAGTCATCATTAACTGTGCTAGTGCTTCTTCGTATGTTGGCAGTTTCGCCAAACGATCAATGTCAGCTGCAGGGATGAAATTCCCTTCAAAGGCTGCGCCTTTAACTTCGAAATTAGCTTGCTCTTTAGCAAAGTCTTTTAACAGACGAGCTGCAGCACCTGGGTGCTCGTTAGAGAAAGCAATCAAAGTTGGGCCAGTGAACGTTTCTGCTAGGCACTCAAATGCAGTACCTTCAACAGCACGACGAGCCAGAGTGTTACGTACTACACGTACATAAACACCAGCTTCGCGAGCTTTTTTACGCAGACCGGTCATAGCACCTACAGTTACACCGCGTGAATCAGCGGCTACTGCAGATAGCGCACCTTTGGCAGCTTCGTTGACTTCAGCAACAATCGCTTTTTTGTCTTCGAGTCTTAATGCCATTGGCTTTACTCCTGGATTCTACCTAGGGTATTCCCTAGTATTTACCATACTAAATACTTATGTATTTAGTGACTTACGGTGCAGATTATCCAGTAAAAAAATTTAGCTGGGGCCTGACACCGTCTACGCAGGAAATTAAGTAAACCGTTAAAGTAAACACCTGCGGTCTTGGACGGAAGCCTAATTAATGATGCTTAAAGCATCAAAAACAGGCTTCAACCCACAAAGTGCGCGCATTATAGACTAATGCACTCACCTTGTAAAATTAGTTAGCTGTTTCGAGAGAAGCTTGGTCAACAGCAACACCTGCACCCATAGTGGTAGAGATGCTTACTTTTTTCACGTATACACCTTTTGCAACTGCTGGCTTAGCCTTTTTCAGTGCAGAGATTAACGCTTCCAAGTTTTCTTTCAATTGAACTGGTGTGAAATCCACTTTACCGATAGTAGTGTGGATAATACCGTTCTTGTCGTTGCGGTAACGAACTTGACCCGCTTTAGCATTCTTAACTGCTTCAGCAACGTTTGGCGTTACTGTGCCAGTTTTTGGGTTAGGCATTAAACCACGTGGGCCTAAGATTTGACCTAACATACCAACAACGCGCATTGCGTCTGGAGATGCGATAACTACGTCAAAGTTCATTTCACCGGCTTTGATTTTCTCAGCCAGATCATCCATACCAACAAGTTCAGCACCAGCAGCTTTAGCAGCTTCAGCATTTGCACCTTGTGTAAATACTGCAACGCGAACGTCACGACCAGTACCGTGTGGCAACACAGTTGCACCACGAACGTTTTGGTCAGATTTACGTGGGTCGATACCTAGGTTAACAGCAACGTCAACACTTTCAACGAACTTAGCAGTTGCTAATTCTTTTAACAGAGCAACAGCATCGTTGATTTCGTATAATTTAGTACCGTCAACTTTCTCGCGGATTACGCGCATGCGTTTAGTTAGTTTTGCCATTATATTAACCCTCTACAACCAAACCCATTGAACGCGCAGTACCTTCGATTGAGCGAGTCATCGCTTCAACATCAGCACCAGTCATATCGGCGGCTTTCATTTCAGCAATTTCCTGAATCTTAGCACGAGCGATAGTACCTACTTTCTGAGTGTTTGGACGTGGAGAACCTGATTTCAGGCCTGCAGCAGTCTTCAGTAAGTAAGAAGCTGGCGGAGTCTTAGTTTCGAAAGTGAATGAACGGTCACTGTATACAGTGATCACGACTGGAATAGGCATGCCTTTTTCCATTTTTTCTGTACGGGCGTTAAACGCTTTACAGAATTCCATGATGTTCACACCTTTCTGACCCAGAGCTGGACCAACTGGTGGTGAAGGGTTCGCAGAACCTGATTTCACTTGTAGCTTAATATAAGCATCAATCTTTTTTGCCATCTGACATTTCCTCAGTTTGGGTTCAAACGCATATCAGCGACATGCCAACATGCTCCCCCGAAAACAACGGGTGCGGATTATATAGAAATCAGCACCCGTTGCCAAACGGATTTTGTATTTAATTTAATCAGCCTTTTTCGACCTGATTAAAGTCGAGCTCGACCGGTGTAGAACGACCAAAGATCATTACTGACACTTTTACGCGGCTCTTGTCATAATCCACTTCTTCAACAGTACCGTTAAAGTCAGCAAATGGACCATCACATACACGCACCACTTCGCCTGGCTCAAAAATAACGCGGTGAGTTGGCGAAGCTGTGGTTTCTTGTAAGCGACGCAGAATAGCATCCGCTTCTCTATCTGAAATTGGAGCAGGACGATCAGATGTTCCGCCAATAAAGCCTAAAACACGCGGGATGCTTTTGACTAAATGCCAGCTATCATCGTTCATTTCCATCTGGACCAAAACATAACCAGGGAAAAACTTACGCTCGCTCTTACGACGCTGGCCTGCACGCATTTCAATGACTTCTTCAGTCGGAACTAAGACTTCACCGAAGTATTGTTCCATGCCGTGCATTTTAATGTATTCAATCAGTGACTTACAAACTCGGCCTTCATAGCCAGAGAATGCCTGCACTACATACCATCTTTTTTTAGCTTCTTTAGCTTCAGTCATTCGAGGTGCCTATACGCCAGTGATAAAATTGACAATTCGCATTAACACTGCATCTAAACCCCATAAAATAAGAGCTAAGATACCTGTTGCAGCAAGGACAATAAAAGTGGTGTTAAGCGCTTCTTGACGTGTTGGCCATACGACCTTACGCACTTCAATTTGCGACTCACGCGCGAATGCTAAAGCTTTTTTACCCTTTTCGGTTTGCAGGGCAATAAAACCAGCAATAGCGAATGCAACGATAACAGCCAGTGCGCGGATCACGGCACTCGCCTCGCTATACATTTGATTGCCAATAACAGCAGCGGCCAGCAATAGGATCGCTAAACCCCACTTCACGATATCCAGAGAGTTAGTCTGGTTTTCAGTATTTGTTGTCATCGGTTATTCCGTTACTCAATACGGCCTGAGCTTGAGCACAATAATTAGGGACATACGACCCAGTTACAATACGCTTTAGATACTCTGAATCCCGAATACCCTTAGAAACGCATGTTGCATAAGCTCAGGGTCAAAAATCGGCCATAGATTGTATTCTGATTCGACTTTGTTAGCAAGGATGCACAACAGTTGCAACCCACAAAACCCACTAAATAATCGACTTAAACAAAAAAGGAAGCCTAAGCTTCCTTTTTTCTAATCACAATTGCTATTAAGCAATGATCTTAGCTACAACACCAGCGCCTACTGTACGGCCACCTTCACGA
>NZ_JABAIP010000026.1:0-24776 GCF_012843185.1 Shewanella sp. DNRA4 | reverse complement strand
ATTCTCTATTTCTGGTCGTGGTACAGTAGTAACAGGCCGTGTAGAGCGTGGTATCGTTAAAGTGGGCGACGAAGTAGAAATCGTTGGTATCCGCACGACTTCTAAAACAACTTGTACTGGCGTAGAAATGTTCCGTAAGCTGCTTGACGAAGGTCGTGCAGGTGAGAACTGTGGTATTTTATTACGTGGTACTAAGCGTGATGACGTAGAACGTGGTCAAGTATTATCTAAGCCAGGTTCAATCAACCCACACACTACTTTTGAATCAGAAGTTTACGTTCTGTCAAAAGAAGAAGGTGGTCGTCACACTCCATTCTTCAAAGGCTACCGTCCACAGTTCTACTTCCGTACAACTGACGTAACCGGTACTATTGAACTGCCAGAAGGCGTAGAGATGGTAATGCCTGGTGACAACATTAAGATGGTTGTTACGCTGATTTGCCCAATCGCGATGGACGAAGGTTTACGCTTCGCAATTCGTGAAGGTGGCCGTACAGTAGGCGCTGGTGTTGTAGCTAAGATCATTGCTTAATAGCAATTGTGATTAGAAAAAAGGAAGCTTAGGCTTCCTTTTTTATTTTGGGCTGGTGTTATTCTGAAATTTGTGTAAAATGCTCGACACTCTGACGTTGAATAGTTTTTGATGACTATTTACACAGCGGGCTTGAAATCTGATTTCAGATGAGTATAATGGCCCCCTCGTTAACCTAGGTTAACGAATTAAATGACAAGTATTTGAACTTATCATTATCATAGCGGCTCCGATTGGGAGTCGAACGGTTAAATCATCTCGCTCTGCTTTTCCAGTAAGGAAGAAGCTAGAGGGTGATTTTTTATGTGTCCATTTTAGGAGCTCTGGTCAATGCAGAACCAAAGAATCCGTATCCGCTTAAAAGGGTTTGATCATCGCTTAATTGATCAGTCTACAGCGGAAATCGTTGAAACTGCTAAGCGTACTGGCGCCCAAGTACGTGGTCCTATTCCACTACCTACGCGCAAAGAGCGTTATACCGTTTTGATCTCTCCGCACGTTAATAAAGATGCTCGTGACCAGTACGAATTACGTACTCACAAGCGCCTGGTTGACATCGTAGAGCCAACTGAAAAGACTGTAGACGCTCTAATGCGTTTAGATCTTGCGGCTGGTGTCGACGTACAGATTAGCTTGGGTTAATTGAGATCCTTAGAAGAGGTTTGAGAGATGGCTATCGGTCTTATTGGTCGTAAAGTTGGTATGACTCGCATCTTCACTGAAGATGGTGTTTCTATACCTGTTACAGTAATTGAAGTTGCTGGCAACCGTGTTACTCAAGTGAAAACTTTAGAAACTGACGGCTACCGCGCACTTCAAGTTACTACTGGTACCAAAAAAGCCAATCGCATCACTAAACCAGAAGCAGGTCACTTTGCTAAGAGCGGCGTAGAAGCCGGTCGTGGACTGTGGGAACTGCGTCTGGCAGACGGTGAAGGCGAAGGCATTGAAGTTGGTGCTGAGCTAAACGTAGGTATCTTCGCTGATGTAGCGAAAGTTGACGTTACTGGTCAATCAAAAGGTAAAGGCTTCCAAGGCGGTGTTAAGCGTTGGAACTTCCGTACTCAAGATATGACGCACGGTAACTCTTTGTCGCACCGTTCGAACGGTTCTATCGGTCAGAACCAAACGCCTGGTCGCGTATTTAAAGGCAAGAAAATGTCAGGCCATATGGGTGCCGAGCGTGTTACTACTCAAAATCTAGACGTTGTACGTGTAGATGTTGAACGTAACCTGCTACTGGTTAAAGGTGCTGTTCCGGGCGCAACTAATGGCGACCTGATCATCAAGCCTGCAGTTAAAGCTTAAGGTCTGAGGAGATAGTAATGGAATTGGTATTGAAAGACGCGCAAAGCGCTCTTGAAGTTTCCGAAACTACCTTCGGCCGTGACTTTAACGAGGCACTGGTTCATCAGGTAGTTGTAGCATACGCTGCAAACGCGCGTCAGGGCACTCGTGCTCAAAAGACTCGTGCGGAAGTAACTGGCTCTGGCAAAAAGCCATGGCGCCAAAAAGGCACTGGCCGCGCTCGTGCGGGTGGTGTTAAGGGCCCAATCTGGCGTGGCGGTGGCGTAACTTTCGCTGCTAAAACTCAAGATCACAGCCAAAAAGTTAACAAGAAGATGTACCGCGGCGCGCTGAAAAGCATTCTGTCTGAACTGGTACGTCAAGACCGTCTGGTTGTTGTTGAATCATTCAGCGTTGAAGCTCCTAAAACTAAAGAGCTGAAAGCTAAACTGAAAGCAATGAACTTAGAAGACGTGTTAATTGTGACTTCAGAAGTTGACGAGAATTTATTCTTAGCAGCTCGCAACCTGTACAAGGTTGACGTTCGTGACGTTGCAGGTCTAGACCCAGTAAGTCTGATCGCGTTCAACACAGTGCTTGTGACTGCTGATGCAGTTAAGCAAATCGAGGAGATGCTAGCATGATGATCCGCGAAGAACGTTTGCTAAAAGTAATTCTGGCACCTCACATCTCTGAAAAGAGCACTGTGAATGCTGAGAAGCACAACACTGTTGTTTTCCGCGTAGCTATCGATGCAACTAAAGCTGAAATTAAAGCTGCTGTTGCTAAGCTATTTGAAGTTGAAGTCGAATCAGTTCGCACTTTAGTGAGCAAAGGCAAAACTAAACGTACTGGTGGCCGTACTGGCCGTCGTAGCGATTGGAAAAAAGCCTACGTGACTTTAGCTGCTGGTGCTGACATCGATTTCGTCGGCGGCGCTGAGTAAGCAAAGGAGAATTATCATGGCAGTTATTAAGTGTAAGCCAACCTCTCCAGGTCGTCGCCACGTTGTTAAAGTGGTGAACTCTGACCTGCACAAGGGTAAACCTTTTGCTGGCCTGTTGGCGAAAAAATCTAAAAGTGGTGGCCGTAACAATACTGGCCGTATCACTGTTCGTCACGTTGGTGGCGGTCACAAGCAGCACTACCGTTTAATCGACTTCAAACGCGATAAAGATGGTATCCCTGCAAAAATTGAGCGTCTGGAATACGATCCAAACCGTACTGCGCACATCGCTCTAGTACTGTATGCGGATGGTGAGCGTCGTTACATCCTTGCTGCCAAAGGCATGCAAGCTGGCGACAAGATCCAGTCTGGTGTTGAAGCCGAAATCAAAACCGGTAACGCAATGCCACTGCGCAACATTCCAGTAGGTTCTGTTGTGCACGCTGTAGAAATGAAGCCTGGTAAAGGTGCTCAGATCGCGCGTTCAGCGGGTGCTTATGTACAAGTTGTTGCTCGTGATGGCGCATATGCCACTTTACGTCTTCGCTCTGGCGAAATGCGCAAAGTGCCAGTTGATTGCCGCGCAACATTTGGTGAAGTTGGTAATGCCGAACACATGCTACGCCAGTTAGGTAAAGCAGGTGCTAAGCGCTGGAGAGGCGTTCGCCCAACAGTTCGCGGTGTTGCAATGAACCCGGTAGACCATCCACACGGTGGTGGTGAAGGCCGTACTTCTGGTGGTCGTCACCCAGTGACTCCATGGGGTGTGCCAACTAAGGGTTATAAGACTCGTAGTAACAAGCGCACTGACAAGTACATCGTACGTCGTCGTAATAAATAGTAAGAGGATTCGCCATGCCACGTTCTCTCAAGAAAGGTCCCTTCATTGACCTGCACTTGCTGAAGAAGGTAGAGAAAGCGATGGAAGCAGGTGACAAGAAGCCTATTAAGACTTGGTCACGTCGCTCTATGATCATTCCAAATATGATTGGTTTGACCATCGCTGTCCATAATGGTCGTCAGCACGTTCCTGTGTTCGTAACTGACGAAATGATCGGCCACAAACTTGGTGAATTCTCACCAACTCGCACTTATCGCGGCCATGCTGCTGATAAGAAAGCGAAGAAGCGTTAATACGGGAGGAATAAGATGGAAGTTTTAGCTAAACATCGTTTTGCCCGTACGTCTGCGCAGAAGGCTCGTCTCGTTGCTGATCAAATTCGCGGTTTGCCTGTTGCTAAGGCCCTCGAAATTTTGACTTTCAGCCCAAAGAAAGCCGCCGTACTGGTTAAAAAAGTACTTGACTCAGCTATCGCAAACGCCGAACACAACGAAGGCGCGGATATTGATGAGCTAAAAGTAGGCGCCGTCTTCGTTGACGAGGGTCCAACTATGAAGCGTATCATGCCACGTGCTAAAGGCCGCGCTGATCGTATCATGAAGCGTACCAGCCACATCACTGTGGTTGTATCAGATCGCTAGGAGAGAGCAATGGGACAGAAAGTACATCCTAATGGTATCCGTCTGGGTATCACCAAGCCTTGGATCTCTACCTGGTACGCAGATAAGTCAGATTATGCAAATAACCTGAACAGCGACTGGGAAGTGCGTAAGTATCTTGCAGACAAACTGCAAGCTGCGTCAGTATCTAAGATTGTTATTGAACGCCCAGCGAAAAGCATCCGCGTTACTATTCACACTGCCCGTCCAGGTGTTGTGATTGGTAAGAAAGGTGAAGACGTTGAAGTATTGCGTGCTGCCGTTTCAAAACTGGCTGGCACTCCTGCTCAAATTAACATCGCTGAGATCCGTAAACCTGAGCTAGATGCCAAGTTAGTTGCTGACTCAATTGCACAGCAATTAGAGCGTCGTGTTATGTTCCGTCGCGCGATGAAGCGTGCGGTACAAAACGCAATGCGTATTGGTGCTCAAGGTATCAAAGTTGAAGTTAGTGGCCGTTTAGGCGGTGCTGAGATTGCGCGCTCTGAGTGGTATCGCGAAGGTCGTGTACCTTTGCACACACTGCGTGCTGATATCGACTATTCAACCTCTGAAAGTCACACTCAATATGGTGTGATTGGTATTAAAGTTTGGATCTTCAAAGGTGAAGTTCTGGACGGAATGCTGCCACAGATTGAAGAGCCGAAACAGCAGCAACCTAAGCGCAAGCCTCGTGGTAAATAGGAGAGCCGGCAATGCTGCAACCTAAACGTATGAAGTTTCGCAAGATGTTCAAAGGCCGCAACCGCGGTCTAGCGAACGGTACCGAAGTTAGCTTTGGTACTTTTGGTCTGAAAGCAGTCGGCCGTGGTCGTTTAACTGCTCGTCAGATCGAATCTGCACGTCGTGCCATGACACGTCACATTAAGCGTCAGGGACAAATTTGGATTCGAGTTTTCCCGGACAAACCTATTACCTCTAAGCCTCTTGAAGTGCGTATGGGTAAAGGTAAAGGTAACGTTGAATACTGGGTATGTCAGATTCAACCTGGTAAGGTTCTTTATGAGATGAATGGTGTTTCTGAAGTGATCGCTCGCGAAGCGTTTGCTTTAGCTGCTGCCAAGCTTCCAATCAAGACTACCTTCGTAACTAAGACGGTGATGTAATGAAAGCGAGCGAACTAAGAGAAAAGAGCGTTGAAGAACTGAACGCTGAACTACTTGGTCTGCTGCGTGAGCAGTTCAACCTGCGTATGCAACACGCCACTGGTCAGTTGACTCAGACTCATCAACTGAAATTGGTGCGCCGTAATATTGCGCGCGTTAAGACCATTATTACTTCTAAGGCGGGTGCATAATGTCTGATAAAATCCGTACTTTGCAAGGTCGTGTCACTAGCAACAAAATGGATAAAACCATTACTGTCGCTATCGAACGCCAAGTGAAACACCCAATCTATGGGAAATACATTAAGCGTACGACTAAGATCCATGCACATGACGAAGCTAATCAGTGCAATGAAGGTGACGTAGTCGCGATTCGCGAATGTCGTCCTTTGTCTAAGACTAAGTCTTGGACCCTGGTTGAAGTAGTATCAAAGGCCTAATAATATTAGGCATTTAGGTAAACGGCTCCAGTATTTGGGGCCGTTTGTTTTTTAATACTATACATTCCATATTTATGGTGTTATATTTGCGCCCCATTTTTGACTAAATTCAAAGCAAAAATGGTGTTTATAGTCCCATAGTGGGAATTGTGTAGTAACGATAGCGGAGCACTTAAAATGATCCAAATGCAATCGACTCTTGACGTCGCATGTAACAGCGGCGCACGCAGAGTTCAGTGTATTAAGGTCTTGGGTGGCTCTCATCGTCGTTATGCCGGTATCGGCGACATTATCAAAGTTTCTGTTAAAGAAGCAATTCCTCGCGCTAAAGCGAAGAAAGGTGATGTGTATAACGCGGTGGTAGTCCGTACTAAGAAAGGCGTACGTCGTCCAGACGGTTCTGTCATTCGCTTCGATCGGAATGCAGCTGTTCTTTTGAACAACAACCTGCAGCCGATTGGTACTCGTATCTTTGGACCAGTGACACGTGAATTGCGTAATGAGCAATTTATGAAAATTGTCTCGCTGGCACCAGAAGTACTGTAAGGAGCTTCAAAATGGCAGCTAAAATCCGTCGTCAAGACGAAGTAATCGTATTAGCAGGTAAAGACAAGGGCAAGCGTGCTAAAGTTGCTCAAGTATTACCTACTGGTAAGTTAATTGTTGAAGGCATCAATCTTGTCAAAAAACACCAAAAGCCAAACCCACAACTGGGTGTAGCCGGTGGTATTGTTGAGAAAGAAGCACCGATTCAAGCATCAAATGTTGCGATCTTTAACCCTGTCACTGGCAAGGCGGATCGTGTTGGTTTCCGATTTGAAGACGGCAAAAAAGTTCGTTTCTTTAAATCGAACAGTGAACTCGTTAAGTAACTGGAGTAAACGATGGCGAAACTGCATGATAAATATCAAGAGACTGTTGTCGCTGAACTGACTCAAAAGTTCGGTTATACCAGTGTCATGCAAGTCCCTCGGATTGAGAAAATCACCCTGAACATGGGTGTTGGCGAAGCCGTTGCAGACAAAAAAGTTATGGAACATGCTGTCCGTGACATGACTGCAATTGCTGGTCAAAAACCAGTAGTAACTGTTGCTCGTAAATCAGTTGCTGGTTTTAAAATCCGTGAAGGCTACCCTATTGGCTGTAAAGTGACCCTGCGCGGTGAGCGTATGTGGGAATTCTTAGAGCGTTTAGTTGACATCGCAATCCCACGTATCCGTGACTTCCGTGGTCTGAGCGCTAAAGCGTTCGATGGCCGTGGTAACTACGCGATGGGCGTGCGTGAGCAGATCATTTTCCCAGAGATCGATTACGATAAAATCGATAAAATTCGCGGTATGGATATTGTTATCACTACCTCTGCGAAGACTGATGAAGAAGGTCGTGCTTTGTTAGACGCTTTTAACTTCCCATTCAAGAAATAAGGGTAGCGTAATGGCAAAAACATCAATGAAAGCACGTGAAGCAAAGCGTGCACAGCTCGTAGCTAAGTTCGCTGAAAAGCGTGCTGCTCTGAAAGTGATTATTGCAAGTCCAGCTTCTTCTGATGAAGATCGTTGGGATGCAGTATTAAAGCTGCAAGCTCTACCACGTGATTCCAGCGCATCGCGTCAACGCAATCGTTGTAATCAAACTGGTCGCCCACATGGTTTCCTACGTAAGTTCGGTTTAAGCCGTATCAAATTACGTGAAGCAACCATGCGTGGTGAAGTTCCTGGCCTGCGTAAGGCTAGCTGGTAAGCACTTGTCACGGAGTAAGCTAATATGAGCATGCAAGATCCTATTGCGGATATGTTAACCCGTATTCGTAACGGCCAAGCTGCTAACAAAGTATCTGTGAAGATGCCTTCTGCTAAGCTGAAAGTCGCTATTGCGAAACTGCTTAAAGAAGAAGGTTACATCGCGGATTACGCCGTAGCAGATGAAGCCAAGCCTGAATTGGAAATTACCTTAAAGTACTTCCAAGGCCAACCAGTCGTTGAGACTATCCAGCGTGTAAGCCGTCCAGGTCTTCGTATTTACAAAGGTAAAAACGAACTTCCTAAAGTGATGGGCGGACTGGGTGTCGCAATTGTGTCCACTTCTAAAGGCCTGATGACTGATCGTGCCGCCCGCCTTGCAGGCATGGGTGGCGAGGTTATCTGCTACGTAGCATAAGGAGCTAGGAATGTCTCGTGTAGCAAAAGCACCAGTATCTATTCCAGCTGGCGTAGAGGTGACCTTAAACGAACAGACCCTGACCGTCAAAGGCGCGAAAGGAAGTCTGACTCGAGTGATCAACAATGCGGTCAATGTTGTTATTGAAGGTGGCGTGATTAAATTCCTTCCTGTTGAGGGCGCAGTTGGCGCTTGGGCACAGGCTGGTACAACACGTGCATTAGTAAACAACATGGTTGTTGGTGTATCTCAAGGTTTTGAGCGTAAATTAAAGTTAGTTGGCGTTGGTTACCGTGCGAAACTCGTCGGTGCTGACATTGACCTTACTTTAGGTTTCTCTCATCCGTTAGTACACAAACTGCCCGCAGGCGTTACTGCAGAGTGCCCTAGCCAAACTGACATCGTCCTACGTGGCGTTGATAAACAGTTAATTGGCCAAGTCGCTGCTGAGATTCGCGGATATCGTCCACCAGAGCCATACAAAGGCAAGGGTGTTCGCTATGACGACGAAGAAGTACGCCGTAAAGAGGCTAAGAAGAAGTAGGTAACGCGATATGGATAAGAAAACATCTCGCTTACGTCGCGCTATTCGCGCTCGTAAGAAGATCCAAGAGCTGGGCGTGAACCGTCTGGTTGTACATCGTACACCGCGTCACATTTATGCTCAGGTGATCAATCCTGAAGCTCAGGTGGTGGCAGCTGCTTCAACCGTGGAAAAAGCGGTTAAAGAGCAACTGAAGAGTACCGGTAACGTAGACGCGGCTAAGGCAGTAGGTAAATTTATTGCTGAGCGCGCGATCGAAAAAGGCGTAACGACAGTTGCGTTCGATCGTTCTGGTTTCAAGTATCACGGTCGTGTAGCTGCTCTAGCAGATGCTGCTCGTGAAGCTGGCCTCCAGTTCTAAGGGGTTATAAAAATGGCTAAATTAGAAGCTCAGCAAAAAGACGATCTGCAAGAGAAATTAATTGCAGTTAATCGTGTTTCTAAAGTAGTTAAGGGCGGTCGTATCTTTAGCTTCACAGCACTGACAGTAGTGGGTGATGGTAATGGTAAGGTCGGCTATGGCTATGGTAAAGCGCGCGAAGTTCCAGCAGCAATTCAAAAAGCTATGGAAAAAGCCCGTCGTAACATGGTGACCGTTGAGTTGAATGCAGGTACTCTGCATCACCCAGTTAAAGGTCGTCATACTGGTTCACGTGTATACATGCAACCAGCATCACAGGGTACCGGTATTATCGCCGGTGGCGCAATGCGTGCCGTATTGGAAGTTGCAGGCGTTCATAACGTTCTGTCTAAAGCATACGGTTCTACTAACCCGATCAACATCGTTCGCGCGACTGTAGATGCTCTGGTGCACATGAAGTCACCATCGCAAATCGCAGCTAAGCGTGGCCTGAATGTTGACGAAATTCGGGGGTAATGCACCATGGCAACTAAAACTGTAAAAGTTACTCAGACTAAAAGTGCTATCGGTCGTTTACCAAAGCACCGTGCGACCTTAACAGGTCTTGGTCTGCGTCGCATTGGTCACACTGTTGAATTAGAAGATACTCCTTCAGTTCGCGGTATGATCAACAAGGTCTACTACATGGTTAAGGTGGAGGATTAATAGATGCGTTTAAATACTCTATCTCCAGCTGCAGGCGCTAAGCATGCACCAAAGCGTGTAGGCCGTGGTATGGGCTCAGGTTTAGGTAAAACTGCAGGTCGTGGTCACAAAGGCCAAAAATCTCGTAGCGGTGGCGGTGTACGCCCAGGCTTCGAGGGTGGTCAAATGCCACTTAAGATCCGTTTACCTAAATTTGGTTTTACCTCGCGTCGCGCTATGGTAACAGCTGAAGTTCGTGTACTCGAACTGGCTAAAGTTAACGGTGATGTTATCGACTTAAACGCTCTGAAAGATGCGAACGTTATTACTCGCAACATCCAGTTTGCGAAAATCGTTCTTTCAGGTACCATTGAGCGCCCAGTGACTGTAAAAGGTCTGAAGGTAACCAAAGGTGCACGTGCAGCAATTGAAGCTGCTGGCGGTAAGATCGAGGAATAATACGTCGATGGCAAAACCAGGACTTGATTTAAAAAGCGCGAAAGGTGGACTTTCAGAGTTGAAGGCTCGCCTCCTGTTCGTGATTGGTGCGATTATCGTCTTTAGGGCCGGTTCGTTTGTACCAATTCCTGGTATTGACGCAGCTGTATTAGCAGAGCTGTTTGCTCAGCAAAAAGGGACCATCCTAGGCATGTTTAACATGTTCTCGGGTGGTGCTCTTTCCCGTGCTTCTATCTTTGCATTAGGTATCATGCCGTATATTTCGGCATCGATTATCATGCAGTTATTGACTGTTGTGCATCCTGCACTCGCTGAATTGAAAAAAGAAGGCGAGTCTGGACGTAAAAAAATCAGTCAGTACACACGATGGGGTACGTTGGTGCTGGGTACATTCCAGTCGATCGGTATTGCAACAGGGTTACCAAACTTAGTCCCAGGCCTAGTGGTCAATATTGGATTCGGTTTCTACTTTGTAGCGGTTGTGAGCTTAGTGACAGGGACTATGTTCCTGATGTGGCTAGGTGAGCAAATTACCGAACGAGGTATAGGTAACGGTATCTCGATTTTAATTTTCGCAGGTATTGTTGCTGGATTACCTTCCGCTATCGGCCAAACGGCTGAGCAGGCGCGTCAAGGTGACCTGAATGTGTTAGTGTTGTTGTTGCTCGCGGTAATTATTTTTGCTGTGACTTATTTCGTGGTGTTTGTAGAGCGTGGTCAACGTCGTATCGTCGTTAACTATGCTAAGCGTCAGCAAGGCCGTAAGGTATTCGCTGCGCAATCTACACACTTGCCACTGAAAATAAACATGGCGGGTGTAATTCCTCCAATTTTTGCGTCAAGCATTATTTTGTTCCCAGGCACACTGGCTCAGTGGTTTGGTCAAAATGAGTCTATGTCATGGTTAAGTGATTTTTCATTAGCCGTGTCACCTGGACAACCGCTTTACTCATTATTGTATGCAGCAGCGATTATCTTCTTCTGTTTCTTCTATACAGCGTTGGTATTTAATCCACGTGAAACAGCAGACAACCTGAAGAAGAGTGGTGCATTCATCCCTGGGATCCGTCCTGGAGAACAGACTTCGCGTTACATTGATAAAGTAATGACTCGCCTAACATTAGCTGGCGCGTTATACATTACCTTTATCTGTTTAATTCCGGAGTTCATGCTAATTGCGTGGAAAGTACAGTTCTATTTTGGCGGTACTTCACTACTAATTATGGTAGTCGTAATCATGGACTTCATGGCTCAGGTTCAGACCCATATGATGTCACATCAGTATGAGTCTGTGATGAAGAAAGCTAACCTAGTTAACAAAGCGAATTTAGATCGTTTTGGTCGCTAAGTAAGCTTTACGGAGTGATGAAATGAAAGTTCGAGCTTCCGTGAAGAAGATCTGCCGTAACTGCAAGATCGTCAAGCGTAGTGGCGTTGTGCGCGTTATCTGTGTTGAACCAAAACACAAACAGCGTCAAGGCTAAAAGTGAAATTGTTCAGCCCACTGTTGGGCTGAACAAATATTGTTTGCAAATCTGTCAACTGTCGAGTATCCTTTCGGGCTTTTCGCAGTTGGCCTTTAACTTAAGGAGTGCATAGTGGCCCGTATCGCTGGCATTAACATTCCTGATCAAAAGCATACAGTCATCGCATTGACTGCAATTTTCGGCATCGGCCGTACTCGCGCTAGAGCAATCTGCGCAGCTACGTCAATTGCTGAAACTGCTAAGATCAAGGAATTGAGCGAAGCTCAAATCGACACCCTACGCGAAGAAGTTGCCAAATACTTAGTAGAAGGTGACTTACGTCGTGAGATTTCTATGAACATCAAGCGTCTTATGGATCTTGGTTGTTATCGTGGTCTCCGCCATCGTCGTAGCCTGCCTCTTCGTGGGCAACGTACTAAGACCAATGCGCGTACGCGTAAAGGTCCACGTAAACCAATCAAGAAGTAACGGGAAGGTAGACAATGGCTAAAGTTCCGTCACGTTCTCCGCGTAAGCGCGTACGTAAACAGGTTGCAGATGGCATGGCTCATATCCATGCTTCTTTCAACAACACAATTGTCACCATTACAGATCGTCAAGGTAATGCGTTGTCATGGGCTACTTCAGGTGGTTCAGGTTTCCGTGGTTCACGTAAATCTACGCCATTTGCTGCACAGGTAGCTGCTGAGCGTGCAGGCGCTGCTGCTCAAGACTACGGTTTAAAAAACCTTGAAGTGTTTGTGAAGGGTCCAGGTCCAGGTCGTGAATCAGCCATTCGTGCGCTGAACGCTGTTGGTTATAAAATTACCAACATTACCGATGTGACGCCGATCCCTCATAATGGTTGTCGTCCTCCTAAAAAGCGTCGTGTATAACGCGTTTCATTAGGATAGTTGGAGAAAGATCATGGCAAGATACTTGGGTCCCAAGCTCAAGCTCAGCCGCCGAGAAGGTACTGACCTTTTCTTAAAAAGCGGTGTGAGAGCAATCGATTCTAAGTGTAAACTGGAATCTGCACCAGGACAGCATGGCGCTCGTAAGCCACGTCTGTCAGAGTACGGTTTACAGTTACGCGAAAAACAAAAAGTTCGTCGTATTTACGGTGTGTTAGAAAAGCAATTCCGTAACTACTATAAAGAGGCTGCACGTCTGAAAGGCAACACTGGTGAAAACCTGTTGCAACTTTTAGAAACTCGTTTAGATAACGTTGTTTATCGTATGGGTTTCGGTGCGACTCGTGCAGAATCACGTCAGCTAGTAAGCCATAAATCTGTTATGGTTAACGGTCGTGTTGTTAACATTCCGTCATTCAAAGTGTCTGCGAATGATGTTGTAAGCATCCGTGAAAAGTCACGCACTCAAGCTCGTATCAAAGCGGCTTTAGAAGTGGCTGGTCAACGCGAGAAGCCTACATGGGTTGAAGTCGACAGCGCGAAAATGGAAGGTGCTTTCAAGCGTATTCCAGAACGTAGCGATTTGTCTGCGGAAATTAACGAACAGCTGATCGTCGAGCTTTACTCTAAGTAAGGCTAACAAACAAGAGAGGACACAATGCAGGGTTCTGTTACAGAATTTCTTAAACCGCGTCTCGTTGATATCGAGCAGGTTAACTCAACACGTGCCAAGGTTACTTTGGAACCGCTTGAGCGTGGTTTCGGCCACACTTTAGGTAACGCGTTGCGTCGCATCCTATTGTCGTCTATGCCCGGCTGCGCGGTTACCGAAGTCGAGATTGACGGCGTACTGCACGAATACAGCAGTAAGGAAGGCGTACAAGAAGATATCCTTGAAATCTTGCTTAATCTGAAAGGATTAGCAGTGACTATCGAGGGTAAAGACGAGGCTATGCTTACATTAAGCAAGTCCGGCGCAGGCCCTGTCATCGCAGCAGATATCACGCATGATGGTGATGTCACTATCGTGAATCCTGATCATGTTATCTGTCATTTAACAGGTAACAATGATATCAGCATGCGTATTCGCGTTGAGCGTGGTCGTGGTTATGTGCCAGCATCTGCTCGTGCACAGACAGAAGACGATGATCGCCCAATCGGCCGCTTGCTGGTTGATGCTTCTTTCTCGCCAGTCGCACGTATTGCCTACAATGTAGAAGCAGCTCGTGTTGAACAGCGTACTGACTTGGATAAACTCGTTATCGATATGACCACTAATGGTACTATTGATCCTGAGGAAGCTATCCGTCGTTCTGCGACCATCTTAGCTGAACAGCTGGATGCGTTTGTTGAGCTGCGTGACGTGACTGAGCCAGAAATGAAGGAAGAGAAGCCGGAGTTCGATCCGATTCTGTTGCGTCCTGTCGACGATTTAGAGCTAACTGTACGTTCGGCTAACTGTTTGAAAGCCGAAGCGATTCATTACATCGGAGATCTGGTACAGCGTACTGAAGTTGAGCTGCTGAAAACCCCTAACTTAGGTAAGAAATCTCTTACTGAAATTAAGGACGTTTTAGCTTCTCGCGGACTGTCGTTAGGTATGCGTCTGGAAAACTGGCCTCCAGCTAGTTTAGCAGACGACCTATAAGTCTCAGGTTTGTACAGATTTAGGTTATAAGGATTAGGTCATGCGCCATCGTAAGAGTGGTCGTCAACTTAACCGCAACAGCAGCCACCGCCAAGCTATGTTCCGTAACATGGCAAGCTCACTGGTTCGTCATGAGATCATCAAGACAACCGTAGCTAAAGCGAAAGAACTGCGTCGCGTAGTTGAGCCTCTGATAACACTTGCTAAGAGTGACAGCGTTGCAAACCGTCGTTTAGCGTTTGCACGTACTCGCGACGCTGAAGTCGTAGGTAAGTTATTCACTGAATTGGGTCCACGTTACCAGGAACGTCCTGGTGGCTACACCCGTATCCTTAAGTGCGGTTTACGTGCTGGTGATAAAGCCCCAATGGCTTACATCGAGCTAGTAGGTCGTCCAGAAGCTGCTCAAGCTGTTGATGTTGAAGCTGCTGAGTAATTAAGGTTACAAATTTAAAAGCCGGGCTCTAAGCCCGGCTTTTTATTTCAGCTCGTTTTAACTTACTCGACCCAAGTCGTTTGTTTCTCGATTTCTTTTGGCAATGTTAAGTGCCATTTACTTAACCCTTTACGGCTAAACATAAATTGTCCTAGGTCATCTGTTACTGGGAATATGTTTTCCGGTTTCTCACCTGCGAGGATCCTTGAGGCCATTTTGGCTGCGATCTTGCCGTGCTGGTAACCATCGAGAACATAGCCGCCGATATTGCCGTTGTTGTATACGCTAAATCCCCAAAAACCAAAATTGGGCACTGGCGTGTTAGCTGAAACCCATCCTAATAATTCTTCAGCATCAACCGACTGATCTTTGTCATCCCTCACTGCATGATAAAGTGCAACGACTATCGCACTAAAGCCATTGTCTTTAGCTGCAATGACTTGCTTTTGCCATTCACTAAGTTGATTTAGTTGTAATATTTCAACTTCCACATCGCTCAACATGCTCAGTTGCTGCTTACTGATATATTCCGCTGCAAGTCTAGACGTATCACTTTGATCGAACAGAACTAAGATTTTTCGGTGCTTTGATATTGGTAATATTCGTTGCAGTAATAGCAGAGAGCGTCTGAGTAGAGGTCTTTCAAGCACACCCGTAAAACGCTTATATTCATTTAAGTGATATTCTCTTGGGTTCATATTAATGCCAAGGTATACCACTGGAATTTGGCTTGAGCTTAACCGTTGGTGTAGATAATTAACGGCATTATCATCTGCTAGGATCACTAACTGTGGTTTTTGTTGTTGAATAAATTGCCATGCTAGTTCTGCCCGTTTTGCATGAAGATTTTTAGGTAGCCGTTTTGTGTCCATTTCAAAGTGATTTACCTCATTGAGAGGTGTCAATGTATCGAGTATGGCTTGATAATACTGCTTATCCCACGTGTAACCTTGGTGATAGCTCTCGATGACAACCACCTTGGCCGCATATGCCATTGGTATGAAACATGCCAGCATTAAGGTAAAAATCTGTCGCCATCTTTTAATTAATAACTTAATTAAATTCATGGAGAGATACCTAGTGGAATATAGCTTTGAGTATAGTCCAACCTCGAGTATCCGGCGGGCAATAAAAAAGCCTCATACTGAGGCTTTAAATATTTTTTCGGCGATGTGCTTACGTTATTGTGCTGTCGCTTTCTGCTGACTGTAATCTAGCTTCTCATGTTTTTGCCCCATTGCTTCTGCAACTTCTGGAGGCATGTAGTTTTCATCATGTTTTGCTAAGACTTCAGTTGCGGCCAACTTACCATCTTCCCCTAATACACCTTGGGCGACGATGCCTTGTCCTTCGCGGAATAGATCCGGTAATAGATCGTCATAGGTCACTAGAATTTCGCCACCTAAGGAATCGTGTACTGCAAATTGCACATGTAGGCTGTTTGGATCACGTACCATAGAGCCTACCGTTACCATGCCACCTACACGAATACGTTGGCCCGCTTCGGGTTTAACGCCTGTATCGGTTTTACCGTTTACGATTTCTGACGGTGTATAGAATAAGTTTAAGTTGGAGTTCAACGCATACAGCAGCAGTGAAGCAATCGCGGCTACGCCACCGATTAGTGCTATAGCTAACGTCAGTCTCTTTTTGCGTCTTGGGTTCACGATTTGTTACTCCTAGTTTCTTTGAGGCGCTCTTCGCGGTTCATCTTTTTCGCTATTTCAATCAAAACCTTACGCTTTTGGCGTACGCTAGTGATGATCAGCGTCGATACACAGAAGAAGGTCACACCATAGGCAAGCCATACATAAAAGGCATAGCCACCCATGTTGAAAAAATCACTGATAGAATCGAATTGCATTATTTGACCTCCTCAGCTTTAGCAAGTTCACGTACCCAAGGGCGCATGCCGTTTCTTGCTAAGATTTCTGCTCTAAATCTCACAATAGTGATAGCGCCTATCATAAGCCCGAAACCTAAAATATTGATTAAAAGTGGGTATAACATGTCACTCGACATGGTCGATTTAGAGGTAATTTTGATGGTTGATGGTTGATGCAATGAGCTCCACCATTCAACTGAATATTTAATAATGGGGATATTAATTACCCCTACGATTGCCAAGATCCCTGCTGCACGTGCAGCCAGCACTTTGTCTTCAAAAGAAGCGTAGAGGGAAATCACACCTAAGTAGAGGAATAGTAGTACTAATTCAGAGGTCAGACGCGCATCCCATACCCACCAAGTGCCCCACATAGGTTTGCCCCAAGCGGCACCAGTAAAGAGTGCTATAAAGGTGATGACAGCTCCTATAGGAGCAATAGACGCAGCTGCCCAGTCTGCTAATTTGACCTGCCAGACAAGACCAATAAATGCTGCTGTCGCCATACCCATGTAGGCCGCCATTGACATTGATGCAGCTGGTACATGGATAAAGATAATACGGTAGCTATCTCCTTGCTGGTAATCTGTCGGGGCAAACAATAAACCCCATACGGTGCCAACTGTAAGGAAAAGGCAGGCTAAGGTGGCAAACCATGGAAATAATGTTCCTGATAACTTATATGCGCGTTCAGGATCCGCGTAAGGGTGTAACCATTTCCACATTTTAGTTAGTACTCACTCGCAGAGATGCACCGATTGCAAAAGGTGCTAAGGTTAACGAACCGATCAACATGGCGCCAATTATAGCGAGCTGACCGTCATAGGGTAAATTCATTCCTGCCGCATCAATGGCGCTGGTCGCGAAAATGAGCACTGGAATATAAAGTGGCAGAATCAAAAGGCTTAATAGTACGCCGCCTTTACGTAGACCAACGGTTAATGCCACGCCAATAGCACCTAAGAGTGACAACACTGGGGTGCCTAAAGCCAGTGTGGCAATCAATGCACCATAACTATTAGCATCTAAGTTCAGTAGCACGGCCAGCAGTGGGGCAATAATAATCAATGGAACACCCGTAAGTATCCAGTGGGCTAACACTTTGGCTAAGACTAAAACAGACAAAGGTTGTGGGCTAAGTAGCATCTGTTCTAAGCTGCCGTCACTAAAGTCAGCTTTAAATAGACGCTCCAGCGACAACATGGATGCTAACAATGCTGCAACCCAAATAATTCCGGGAGCAATACGCGCTAGCATTTGTGGTTCTGGGCCAATGCCGAGTGGAAATAGGGTTACAACCATAATGAAGAATAATAAGGGGTTAAAAATATCACCACGGTGTCGAATGGCAATCTTTAGATCCCGCTGAAGTAACGTTAAAAACGCTTGAGTAAAGCTGATGCCTCTTTTCATTATGCCAAACCTTATACGAAGCGATAATCTAGACGAATTTTACGAAGCCTATCATCTTTGATAATGCCCATATCTTGGTGAGTGGTCAGGATCACACAGCCACCATTATCCGCATGTTGAATAAATAACTGTTCAAGCTCTTCGACGCCTTTTTTATCGATTGCGGTAAAAGGTTCATCTAGGATCCACACCTTACAATCATTGTGCCAAAGCCTTGCCAATGCTGTTCGGCGATGTTGGCCCGCGGACAAATGTCCAGCAAGCGCTTCCTCAAAACCTGATAGATTTACTTTAGCTAATATGGCAGACGTATCAAAATCATCATAGCCACTGATTCTTAAATTGAAGTTAAGGTTTTCCTCAGCGGTTAATTCGGATTTCACTCCCGCAAGATGGCCTAAATACAGTAGATCTTCGTTATATTCGTCACGACAGCGGTTGATATCTTCATTTATATAGAAGGTTTGCCCCGCATAGGGACGAGATAGACCTGCTAATATGCGTAATAAACTGGTTTTGCCGGCACCATTAGGGCCTTCAATCTGGACGATATCGCCAGCATTAATCTCAAAACTTAATTCATCAAATAGAATGCGTTCTTCACGGATGCATGTCAGCTTGCTCGCTGATAACAGTGTGTTTACTGAAGTTATATTTGTCACTGAACCCTCTATCTCAAGCCGGAAGGAAACACAAGTGATTCTAACACAAACGATATTGCGGGTTTACACTTGCTTGGGACTAGATGTCAGCAATTTGATGTGGTTCCAATAACCGCAATATTTCTCGTACAAATCGAACTTTTTTAATAGTTGCTAATATATTAACGAATTTGTCACGCTTGTCGCCTTATATCATTTGTGCTGAGATTCTAATCACAAAAAGATGAGATTTATTGAAGTTTGTAGTAATCTTAGTCCGCTATAATGAGTCTGCCTCAAAGGGCAGCGCGAGCTTTGTACGTATTTGCATTAGGAACATTGAACATGAAAAAACTGTTAGCAATGACTGCAGTCGCTGCTTTGACTATGTCAGTCAACGTTTCAGCTCAAGATGCTGAAGCTATTTTCAACAAGGCATGTACCGTGTGCCATAGCATGGGTGTTGCTGGTGCTCCAAAAGCGCACAATGCAGCGGAGTGGGAACCGCGCTTAGCAAAAGGTATTGACACTCTGTTACACAGTGTAAAAACAGGTTTAAACGCAATGCCACCAGGTGGTATGTGTACTGATTGTACTGATGATGATTACAAAGCAGCTATCGAGTTTATGTCTAAAGCTAAGTAATTTTTTTGCAGTGTTAAAAAAACCGGCATTAGCCGGTTTTTTTATGTCTGCGCTAAGCTGAAACTTAGTGCTAGGTGCGGATAACTTATTGCACTTGGGTATCCAGTACTAAGTTTGCCGTTTCTCCCACATTAACTTTGCTGATTTTTCCTTGAATATCACCCGCCTGAGGTTTGATATTGCCATGCTTGGATAAGACGGCAATAACTTCAACGCTAGCAGTTTGGCTTAATTTTACATCGCTACCCATGCCTGTGCTGTCGTCTAGTGTCACTGTAACAGGCAATGATTTTGCACTAACTTTGGTTGCTGCTAGCGGTACTTTAGGACCTTCAGTTGCACGTGCAAAGACAAAGATAGTGTCTTCTGGGCTCGCTTTAGCTGCAAGTTCAGGTGAAATTGAAATTTCAATACTTACTGATTTGCTTGTGACTTTTGCCTGCTTGTGTACATCATCGTTAGGCATACCTGTCGTTTCGGCTTGCATACGTAAGTTAGCTGTTTCGATGGCATTCATCAGTGCGGCGCGATCCACATCTGTGCGGTCACTATTAAGAATGGTCTGCCATGAATCAATGGCTTTTTGGTACTTAGCAGTAAAGAAAGCATCCATACCAACTAACAACAGTGTTGATGGATCCTGTGGATCTAATGCTAGCGATTCGTCTATTAAGGCTTGAATTTCTGGTGTCATTTGCTGACCGGCTTTGTAGTACAACGCCGTGGCCTTTGGTCCGATTAACTCGGCATGTTTGCCCACTAAATCCATCACTTTGTCGAAGGCCGCGACTGCTTTATCAAATTGGTTAGCCGAAATATATGCATGACCTAGACTAAACCAAGCCTGACTATTTTCTGGCTCGGCTTGCACTTGGGCTTCCATCATTTGTACGCGCTGCCCCATGATTTGCGCAGTATCCATACCAGCATGTGGGTTAGCCGCTTGGGTATTGCCAATATTTTCAAAGGCCCCTAATTGCTGATAAAGGTAACCTGAGATCGCAATCAAGCATACCGACATGACTGATGGCCAAAGGATACTTTTAGGTTTGATTTGATTGACAAGGGAATCATCGCTCGCTTGTTTGATGTCTTGGAGTAAACTGATTTCGAGTTCTTTCTTGAGCGCATCAAATTCTGCTTGGTCGAGCAGTTCTTCATTAAGTTCTTTCTCAAGGGTGGAAAGACGTTCATTGAACAATTCGAGGTTCGTTTGTTTGCGAACACCAGCTTCCTCAGTACGCAATAACTTTTGCTGTCTGAAATGTGGGATCCAGATCAGTGTTAAGCTGACCAACACAACAAGCGCAATAAAAATCCAAAATGTCGTCATTGTTTCTATATTCACTTTAGTTTGCATAAAAGCGGTTGTTACCGCTGGCTTGGAAGCAAGATTATACGTAAAGATTATTCATTGAACAGTAATATAAGACCTTCACAACTGTGAAAGCTGAGAGTTGGGCACTGGTTCACAAATTGTTCCATCTGGTAAATTTTATATGAAACTTAAGGCTCATTTATCTGTCACATGCAAAACTGTAGGCCTGCGGTGGCTCCATTTGGGCAAAAATCGAGAATGAGACAAGTCACCCAGTTTTGTATGAAAGAGGCAGACAGGAACAATAGCAAATACTAAAATGAACCAAATTTCGTGCATTTGTGTGAACAGCATGTTGTGCGTTGGTTTGGAATTTTTCTAAATCAACATATTATTAGAGACTGAGGAAAACCCATGATCCCAGAACTTGGACACTTTTCGCTGATTATAGGAGTGGCATTCGCCTTCTTGTTAACCAGCGTTCCCCTTATAGGTGTTGCCCGTAAAGACCAATACCTAGTGAGGTATGCTTGGCCGTTAGCCTACGGAATGTTCTTTTTTATTGCTTTATCCGTAGTATCGCTTGGTTATAGCTTCGCCGTTGATGATTTCTCCGTGGCCTACGTGGCACATCACTCTAATTCTCAGTTACCTATTTTCTTTAAGATTGCGGCCGTATGGGGCGGTCATGAAGGGTCTCTGTTGTTCTGGGTGTTTGCGTTATCGACTTGGGCCGCTTCTGTCGCATTATTCAGTAAAGGCTTGGAAGAAGTGTTTACTGCAAGGGTGCTGGCTGTATTGGCGCTGATTGTGATTGGTTTTAGCTTATTTATGCTGCTCACTTCTAGCCCATTTGAACGTTTATTTCCAATGCCAGCCGAAGGCCGCGACTTGAACCCAATGTTGCAGGATGTAGGCTTAATCTTCCATCCGCCAATGTTGTATTTAGGTTATGTGGGTTTCTCTGTAAGCTTTGCGTTTGCAATTGCTGCATTGATGAGTGGCCATCTTGACTCGGCTTGGGCTCGTTGGTCTCGTCCTTGGACCTTGGCCGCTTGGATTTTCCTCACTGGTGGTATTGCATTAGGTTCTTGGTGGGCATACTACGAATTAGGCTGGGGTGGCTGGTGGTTCTGGGATCCAGTAGAAAATGCCTCCTTTATGCCTTGGTTAGTGGGTACTGCTTTAGTGCATTCGCTGATTGTGACCGAAAAACGTGGTGCGTTCCGTAACTGGACAGTATTGCTGTCAATCTTTGCATTTTCGTTAAGTTTACTGGGTACCTTTATCGTGCGTTCCGGCGTACTGACTTCGGTTCACTCATTCGCAGCCGATCCAAGCCGCGGTATGTTTATTCTGTTATTACTCGGCTTAGCTATCGGTGGTTCGCTCACGTTGTTTGCCTTCCGCGCAAGTGAAATGAGCAGCCCTGCACGCTTCGAATTGAAATCAAAAGAAACCATGCTGTTAGTCTGTAACGTATTGCTGACTGTCGCTGCTGGTACAGTCCTGTTAGGGACGTTATATCCACTGCTGATCGATGCTTTAGGTATGGGCAAGATCTCTGTTGGACCTCCATATTTTAATGCGGTGTTTGTACCGATCGTGCTCGTGCTGTTTGCGTTTATGGGCGTGGGTCCGATCATCCGTTGGAAGAAATCAAAAGCGGGTGAGTTAAAACGCCAATTGCTGGTGCCTGCATTAGTATCAGCCGCGATTGGTATCGTGACGCCATTTATTGTCGATGGTGCTTTTAACGTGTGGGTTGCTTTGGGTATCGCCGCCGCTGCTTGGATTGTGTTGGCAACCGCAAGAGCCGCTTACAATATCGTGAAGCCTAAAGATGGTGAATTAAGCGTGGCACGTATGGGCCGTAGTGAGCTGGGTATGATCTTAGCTCACTTAGGTATTGCTGTGTCGGTTATCGGTGCCACTATGGTATCTAACTACTCGGTTGAGAAAAGTGTGCGTATGGGGCCTGGCATAAGCCAAGAGCTTGCGGGTTATACCTTTAAATATCTTGAGACTAAGAACGTCGTTGGTCCTAACTACACCGCACAACAAGGTCAAATTGAGATCTACAAAGGCGATAAGCTGCTGACGTTACTCAAGCCTGATCGTCGCCAATACAATGTGCGTACTATGGACATGACCGAAGCCGGTATCGATTGGGGTCTGTTCCGTGACTTATATGTCACCATGGGCGATCCAATCAGCAGCACTGAATTTGCTGTGCGTTTGAACTACAAGCCTTTTGTTCGTTGGTTATGGTTTGGAGCAATATTCATGATGGTCGGTGGTTTCTTTGCCGCATCGGATAAACGCTATCGCTCAAAAGTGGCTGCTACCGTTAAGCCGCAAACTGAAAAAGCGAAATTAGCTACCGCGCAATAATTGGGGAATGTATGAAGAAGTTGGTTCTGTTTATCCCATTAGTCATTTTTCTTGGCATGGGGGTATTTTTATACAAAGGATTGTTTTTAAATCCGCAGAAACTGGATTCAGCTCTGGAAGGAAAGCCTATTCCGGCTTTCCAACTGGAACGTCTCGAAACACCAAACGAGATGATTACCAATGAGCAACTGAAAGGAAAAGTGTCATTACTTAACGTTTGGGCTACTTGGTGCCCCTCTTGTAAGTATGAACACCCTTTCTTAGTCATGCTGAAACGTCAGAATATTCTGCCTATCTATGGGATTAACTACCGTGACGAACGTATCCCCGCGCTGGAAGAATTAAAACGCCAGGGTGATCCTTACAATATCAATATTTTTGATAAGGATGGACGCTTAGGCTTAGATCTTGGCGTTTACGGTGCACCGGAAAGCTTTATTGTTGATCATAATGGCATTATTCGTTATCGCTACGCAGGGCCTATTGACCAGCGTGTATGGAGTGAAACTCTCTATCCTATGATTCAACAACTCCAAGCTGAAGCGGCGAAGGATGGTGCAGCGTGAGAATTTTGACAAAAATCATTGGTGGCCTGGTGTTAATGCTGAGTATGGTGACAACCGTAATGGCCACACCTGTTGATACTTACGAATTTAAATCACCCGAAAACCAAAAACGAGGTTTGTCATTAGCGCATGAGTTGCGTTGCCCGCAATGTCAGAACCAAAACTTGATCGATTCCAACTCGCCCGTTGCACGAGATCTGCGCCTTGAAGTGTATAAAATGGTCGATGAAGGCAAAGGTGACGATGAAATCATCGAGTTTATGACCAGCCGTTATGGTGAGTTTGTACTCTACAAACCGAAAATGGAAACTAAAACCTATATTCTTTGGTTAGGTCCAGTGGGTTTGTTGTTGCTCGGTCTTATCATTGGTTTCATCTTCATCCGCAAGCAACGTATCGGTGGCACGACCGAGCCTGAGATCAGTGCTGAAGATCAAAAAGCGCTTGATGCTTTATTAAAGCGTGATAATAAATGAAGTCATTTGCTTTAGCTGCAATCCTAGCGAGTTTGTCTGTTGCCTTTGCTGGTGGTGCCCATGCGTACCCCGGTATGCAGCAGGCAAATAAACCGATTGAGTCGACAGTCGATCTGATTAACGTTCTTCCACAGACTTATCCTATCGAAGTTGTTGCTTTTAGTGATGCGAATGGAAAGCCTATCGACTTTAGCCAATACAAAGGTAAAGTCGTGATGGTCAACATGTGGGCGACCTGGTGTCCTCCCTGCGTAAGGGAGTTGCCCGCAATTGAGCGTTTGGCGACAAAGTTTAAAGCGGATCAGTTTGCGTTATTGCCTATCTCTATCGATGCTGGTGGTAAGCAACAAGTGCAGCCTTTTCTCACATCATTAGGAATGGCAAACTTTAATTCCTATTACGATCCTACGCAAAACTTAGGGCAGGTGTTCCCACTGGATACCATTCCAGCAACCTTTATTCTCGATCAAAATGGCCAATTGATAGCGTTTGTGCGCTCCTTTGTCGATTGGGATGATGCAAAAGCCGTATCGCTAATCCAAAGTTTTATCGATAAAGGCACTAAAAAGCTGAATTAAACAGCATATAGAGCGCAAATAGAGCACCGTTGTAGAAAAGATCGCCATGCGATCTTTTTTCTTTTAAAAAGCCCTTGCACAAAAAGTTTCGCTGCCTATAATGCGCATCCACTGACACGGCAGACAGCGAAAGCGAGCGCGGTGACAGTGCGAGTCGAATGCAAAATGTGCAGTTGATTCGAAAGCCTCAAGAAGTTTGCAAAAACGCCTTGACGCGACAGGGGAAATGCGTAGAATACGCAGCCCTGACCTGCTGAGCGGTAAGGCGAAGTGAATGGTCAAATGCTCTTTAACAATCTAAACAAGAAATCTGTGTGGACACTCACAGGTGTTGAGTTAATCGAAATTACTCTGCCGTTTGGCGAGTAATCAAAGAATTAA
>NZ_JABAIP010000025.1:0-34875 GCF_012843185.1 Shewanella sp. DNRA4 | reverse complement strand
CTCAAAATCGTTATCGAATGTCTTGCAAACCGGATGGGTCCATATATGCCGAGATAGCGTCAGTCGAATCAGGGACGAGCGTCTGACGCGATAGCATAAAAGCGCTTAATGCCCAAGGGGCTTTCAACTCCGTTAGGGGCGTCTTGGAGCATCCAAGGAGGATAGGACGAGCAGTCCTCCTTGGTCGGGTGTGGGGTGAAGCCCCACGACTTTGATTTTGATTAAAGCATTCAAACTACGAAAAAATGGGAAACAGTGGCAATGTGTATGACGCAACATTCGATTATTTGTAATAAAGAGCCATATACAGTAGATGCCGCCGTCGAGCCCTCAGAGATGCTTCTTGTGAAACAAATAGTCGGCGTGTCACAGGGGAAACAATGGCAATCTCCCACTACAGCAGCAATTCATCAGCTTAGCTATAGCGCCTTTCTTTGGTTATAAGAAAGGCGCTTTGTGTTTTTACTGTTTACGCTTTCTTCTGCGCCACGCGTAAGCGCCGAGTAGGGCGGCGATGATGGCAACGCTAACGGCCACAGGCTTTTTCAGTTTGTGGTAAATCGCATTCCACTCGGCGATTTGGTTGGCTTTTTCCCGTTCGACGGCGCGGTCAAAGTCTGGGGGTTCACACTGCGTACCAAAATTCTCGGCCCAAGGCACAAAGGGGCCGTTGGCGACGTATTTTTTATAGTAGCGTTGGGCGAGTTCATCATCGCGATATAACACCCAACCTGTGGCTTGGCATAATAGCGCCGCATAGGCTTGGCTGTTGTGGGGGACTAAGTCGGCGGCCTTGCTTGCCAGCTCGGCGGCTTGGTAGCGATAGTGGAAACGTTTATCGGGAATCGCTTGGCTGGCGCTGATGCGTTGCTGCTCTTTATCGCTGAGCTTATCCGCTGCATACCAATCCCTTAAGTCGAACATCCCGGCGTAAATCGAATAATCCGGCGCTAATTCAAAGCCTAAGATTTCCATGCCTTGATGACGCGCGAGTTCGGCGGCAGTCCAATAGGCGCGGGCACTCTCAATGCCCTTGCTACTCTTGGCTGTGGTCAATGCCTTGCCATACTCCTGCACATTGGCATTAAGTGTGGGATTACTGAAATAAGCTGGCGCTTCGGCAATCGCGCCTTCACGCAGTAAGCGACGACCCAGTAAGTAACGCAGGCGATTATTGAGTGGCTCGACACTGTCGTACCAATCGCTGTCCTTGGGATACTCGAAGTTCATTACCGGCACATGCTCGTCGACAAACAGCTTAAGCTCGGCGGTGGTGAGCACGCGCTCGGCCACATAGGCGATATCCTGCCAATACTCATCGCCACTGGCGAACAGTTGGTTTAGGGCATCGACATATTCGCCCCGTTCAAGGGATAGCACGCCCTGCTCGGCGCGAATACGGCAATAGGTGGCTTGCTCTGCATCGGCTTCAATGGCCTGCTGCTGGGCATCCTGTTGGCTGGTAGTTGCGGTAGCAGCGTTCATATCCGTTGGGAAATGGCGCACCGCTTCGGCATAGGCCTTAGCGGCTTGGGCTTGATCACCCTTTTGCATCATTAATTTGGCCGTGAGCCACCAAGTCAGGCCGCTGGGTTTAGCGAGGGCAATGAGGCGCTCGGCACTGGCATAGTCGCCCAACTGATAGTAAATCGCGGCTAACTTATCGCCTTGGCTCAGCATGAGGCCATCGGTTGGGAAGACGGTCAGCGTTTTAGCGACCTGTTGCCCCATTTCTGTAAGCTGTCCATCAAAGGCGAAGTCATTTGCGCTGCTCTGCCAGTAGGCGATAAGCAACTGCTGCACACTTGGTTGCTGCAATAAGGGCTTAATCTCAGTGATATCTTTCGCCATTAAGGTGCGGCTTAACATCAACAGCGAATCATAACCGCTGCTGTCGCCCTCGGCCGATTGAGTGGCGTATAGCTCAATAATCTTATCCAGCGTGGCGGGATTTAAGGCCACATCAATTTTTGGCGGCTCATATTCCCCACGAGTGACTTCAATTTGAGCTTGGCCTTGATGCAGCAGAATATAAGCCTGCTCGCCAAGGCCGGCTAAGCTCAAGCGCAGCGGATCGGCTGCGCCTTGAGTCACCTCAGCTTGTAGCTGCTGCAAGTAAGCATTGGCTTGGACAAAATGGCTATTATCGTTGGCGCTTTTGCTCTTAATCAGCTCGATACGAGACAAGCTATACAGCGCCCACAGGCTGCGACCCGCACGCTCACTCTCAGGTAGGGCGATGACCTTTTTAAAGTAATCGCTGGCTTTATCGTACTCTTTGGCATCAAACGCCATGGCGCCAAGGCTGTACCACGTTAAGGCGGGCGCTAAGCTCTCTTTTAACTGCGCAGCGATTTGTTCGGCCTCAGCCAAGCTTTGTGCATCACGCAGGCTATTAACTTGCGCAAGTTGAGCCTCGGATAACTCGCTGTTTTCATAGGCGCGAGTCTGCGAAAGATAGCGACTGTGTGCCTCATCCCAAAGATACTCCTGCGCCGCTGGCGCCCCCTGAAACTGCCAAGCCAGTGGTTTGGCTAAACCGCTTAGCTGCTGGCTAAAACTGGTTTGGGGTAAATAACTTAGGTTATTTTGCCTGTCTTGAGTCAACTGTAATGGGAAGTCGGGGCCACAGGCTAATAGCACAGGGGAGAAGAGACTTAACCCAATCAGGCTGGTTTGTTTTAATTTGGTTTTCCAGCGTGGAATAGCCTTCGCTGGCAATGAATTTGACTTATGGCGCATAAATTCCCTGTAAATGTAATGACTCACAACGTGCCCAGCCTATGACTCTGCGTCCATTTGGGCTTAGCTCGATCGCTGAGATTAAATTCGGCGCAAACTGCGAGGAGGCTGGTGCGGCTGCGCGCTCCGTTGAGGTGGCTTGCGGTAACTGCCACACTAATATTCCTTGGGTTAATTTGGCTTGATAACCGTTTTGGGCATCATACCCGCTGCACGCCTGCGCCGCTAGGGACAACTGGCCCGGCAACTTGCCCGCAAGATTGCCCTTATTGACTAATACCAGTTGAAATAAGCGGCTTCCCGGCGCCTCATGTTGGGCTGACCCGGTATTAGCCTGGCTTAAGATTTCTAGCTCAATGTGCGCTGCGAGCGGTTGCTGCTTGGCGACGGCAATCAGGGTCGAGAGTGGCCACACCCGTTTATCCCCTTCGAGAGGTAATCTAAACCAAATTATCCCCTTAAGTTTTGTGTCAGCAAAGGTATGCAGTTTTTTAACAAAGGACTGCAACACCAGTGGATCGGCCATTAGCTCCTGCCGCGCGAGATGCTGCGAAGATGCAGTGTCTGCCAATGGCATTTGCATCGGCACTTCACTCTCCACTCGATAACCCGCTGCCGTGCTATACACCGCCGAGCCGTAGGAGGGCAGGGCGATGAGATAGGGCACCTTAGCTAACCGTGACAGTTGCTCGACCCATTGCCAACCTTGAGTGGCGTCGAACAGCCCTAAACGTGGGTCGCTAACACTGTGAATTTGCAGTACCAGCTCATCGATATTGTCAAACAACGCCGGAAACTCCGAGCTGCTCATCCAAGCGGGCAATGAAGTAATACTGAGTTTTAGCGAGTGGGGTAATTGGCTTTTTAACTCGCGTAAAAAAGCGTTATAGGCCGCGAGTTTACTGCTGGCGCTATCGTGGTCGATTTCAATTCCCGCAAGCCTTGTGCCCTTTGCCTGCCAGTCTTGAATGAGCGCGAGGATTTTTTGGAGAGCTTCGCGATTATTAAGGCGCGTTAGTTGGCCATCTAATCTTATCACCGCCACTTTAGGGCGAGGATCGGCCTGTAACCAGGTATGGTTGACCTGCACTTCAAACCAGATATCCGCGCCATTGGGTTTGGGATGGGCTTGCAATGCTAGGATGCGAACGCCATTAAAGGTGTTTTGGCTTTCGACTAAGGCGCTTTGATTGGCATCGCGCCATTGCCGCTGCCACACATATACCTCTTGGGTTAATTCACGCGGGGCGGTGGTGGCTGTTTTGATGCTCGGTGTATCTTGATTCGCAGGCTGACAGGCATTAAGGAAAACTAAGCCAAAGGATAACGCCAGTAACTGGGATAACCTGAGCAAAAGGAAAAGGGTGCGATGTATCGCTTGCAAGGATTTTGAGTGCTTGGGCTCAAAGTGCTTGGACTGAAAGCGTCTAGAGTGAAAGCGCTTAGAGTGAAAGAGAGTGGAATAACGACTACGTAAATCCATGGGATAAGAGTAAAAGCCTAGCGTGGATTGTGCCAAATAGAGGGCTACTATGCCTCAAAACCACCTTGGATTGCATCAGGCTTTTGCATTAGACGCGAAATCAATTTGACTGAATAAGAGATGGCGGTTAACTCGGCTAAAATGCCTTAATAACGCGCCCAGTAATAGTGCTGGGCGCAGTGATTGTCGCCATGGTACTGGCGACAAATCGTTAAGCATTCAAGCCTAGAAAATCACTTTTACCTTAGATGCACTATCCAGCGCTTTATTAACTGCGCTTTCGATATCTTTATCGCGGGCGAGGGCAACCCCTAAACGGCGGCGACCATCGATTTCAGGCTTAGCGAATAATCTGAGCTGAGTATTCTCCGCTGCCAAGGCATCGGCAAGACCTTGATAGCGAATGTTTTTCGATTTGCCTTCCACTAATACTACCGCCGAGGCGCTGGGGCCATGTTGGTGGATATTCGGGATCGGCAGGCCAAGAATCGCCCTGACATGCAGTGCAAACTCGGATAAATCTTGGCTAATTAAAGTGACTAAGCCGGTATCGTGCGGACGAGGCGAGACTTCAGAGAAGTACACATCACTGCCCTTCACAAATAGCTCGACCCCAAATAAGCCGTAACCGCCGAGGGCTTCGACTACTTTGCTAGCGATCGCTTGGGATTTGGCTAGCACGTCGGCCGACATGGCTTGAGGTTGCCATGACTCGCGGTAGTCGCCGTCTTCTTGTCTGTGGCCAATTGGCGCGCAGAAGTGGATACCGTTGACTGCACTAATGGTTAATAGGGTGATTTCGTAATCGAAGGGGATAAAGCCTTCAACGATAACACGACCACCGCCCGCGCGGCCGCCTTCTTGGGCGTATTGCCAAGCTTTGGCGCTTTGAGCCGTATCGCGGATAACACTTTGGCCCTTGCCCGATGAACTCATCACCGGTTTTACCACGCAGGGCACCCCAATTTTGCTAATCGCTTGATTAAATTCGGTTTCAGTGTCGCAGAAGAAATAGGGCGACGTCGGTAAACCTAAGGTTTCAGCGGCGAGGCGGCGAATGCCTTCTCTATCCATAGTGAGCTTAGTTGCGCGCGCGGTCGGCACCACATTGAGGCCTTCGGCCTCCATCTCAACTAAGGTCTGAGTGGCAATAGCTTCAATTTCGGGGATTACTAAGTGGGGTTTTTCTAGCTCAATAACGGCGCGAAGAGCCTTGGCATCGAGCATATTGATCACATGGGAGCGATGGGCTATTTGCATCGCGGGGGCGTTGGGATAACGATCAACGGCTATCACTTCAACACCTAAGCGTTGTAACTCAATGGCGACTTCTTTACCTAGCTCACCGCAGCCAAGCAACATGGCGCGTCGAGCGCCCTCGGTGTAAGGAGTTCCTATCATGGTGTGGGTACCTTTTTATATTGGGATAATTGACGCCTTGGGACGTTCTTGGGCCATAGTCTACCCCGATTGGCGGCAAAGCATGAGACTGAAATTAACAACTGTGTTTTTGATCAAGCTATTTAAGAGTGATTAGTGCTTGGCATGGTAAAAGTCCTGTTCACTCGCTGGTTTTATGTTAACTTTTGGTTTCATAACGGATTATGGACTTAAGATATGCAAGACATTCGCGATTTGACCGCTGTACTACGCTCTAAAACGCCCATCGTGGTGATTGAAACCTATGAAGAATATCGTGTTGTTGACATGCTTAAGCGAATCGCGAATGTACTCTATCAGCCGCTATTTACTTGGAGTATTACCCAAGGGCTCACGCGGGGTGATAAGCCGATGCCTGCACAGAAATTTAATACTGAACCTAGCGATATCTTGGGGCAGATTAAAGCGACGACCCAGCAGGGGATTTATGTGCTCTGTGATTTTCATCCCTTTGTGATTGATGCGCCAAAGAATGTCCGTCTGCTCAAAGAAATCGCCCTCGAATACGATGCGCTGCAACATACGCTGGTGCTAGTGAGTCATGCCTTTGAGATCCCGCCCGAAATTAAGCGTTACTGCGCCTATTTTCAGCTTACCCTGCCGAGTACCTCGCAGCTTGAGAACCTGATTTATCTTGAGGTGGATAAAGTGCGCACCCAAGGCATGCCATTGAATGTGGATGATAAAGCCGTGATTAAACTGGCGGAAAACCTGCGCGGTGTAACCTTAGATGATGCCAGACGATTGATCCATAAAGCGATTGTGGATGATGGCGCCATTACTCACTCAGATGTTGACCTGATCAACAAAGCCAAATTTCAGTTGCTCGATCTTAACGGCATATTGCAATTTGAGTACGACACCAGTGATTTTTCCCAGATTGCTGGATTGCATAATCTCAAAAAATGGTTAAAGCAGCGCGCACCCGCAGTGCAGGTAACCATCGATGCCAAGGCTGCTGTACAACCCGATGCGCCAAAGGGGGTGTTATTACTCGGGGTGCAGGGCAGTGGCAAGAGTCTTGCGGCCAAAGCGGTGGCGGGTGTGTGGCAGCGGCCCTTGCTCAGACTCGATATGGGCGCCTTATATAACAAATACATAGGTGAAACAGAGAAGAACTTGCGTAACGCTCTCGAATTGGCCGATATGATGTCGCCCTGTATTCTTTGGATTGATGAAATAGAGAAAGGCTTAAGCGGCAGTAGCAGTGATGAGGGCACTTCGACCCGCATTCTTGGCACACTATTAACTTGGATGGCGGAGCGTAAGTCTGAGGTGTTTGTGGTCGCCACCGCTAACGATATTCAAGCCCTGCCGCCCGAGCTGATGCGTAAGGGCCGAATGGATGAAATCTTCTTTGTCGATTTACCCGATGAGGCCATACGCAAAGCAATTTTCTTGATCCATTGCCAGCGCCGCGGTATCGATGTGACTCGGCTCGATCTTGCCCAGCTTTCGCGCCACAGCCAAGGGTTTTCGGGGGCTGAAATCGAGCAAGCCGTTATCGCCGCCATGTACAGCGCCCGCAGTTTAGCGCGAACGCTTGCTCAAGACATGTTGTTAGAAGAACTGACCAAAACCAAACCTTTATCCATCGTGATGGGCGATAAGATTAATGCCCTAAGACAATGGGCTGCGGGGCGCACAGTCAATGCCCATGAGTAGTAATTGGGCTGGTAATCGCTGATTTATATGTGGCGGCTTATGGGGCATCGCTTCTTATCCGCCATAAAGCGACTTTAGATTTTAGTGTTGGCTTTTGGTTGGGGAAAGAGTTAGGTATCATCACAGTCGATGTTAACTTGCTGGTGGATATGGATTATTTTTCAGTTTCTAATGGCAAGTTTTTAGTGTGAGTAATATTTGCCGTTTGTGTTGTACAGCATGATAAGCAGGGATAGAGATGAGTTTCGAGCAAGAGTTTACAGAAAAAGTCGGTGGTTACTTAGCCAAGCTCACCGATGAGTTACAGCCCATTCTTAAGCAATTGATTGAGCATGACTATCCCCAAGAGGTGGTCACGCTGGCATTTGAGGTCTTTGTCGATCGTTTTTCATCTCAATTCCCGGTGCGGGTATTTTTTATGGATAAAGATAACACCGAGTATTTTGTGGAGCTCGATGGCAAGGCCACATACCCAGCACCAGTCAATCCAAGTTTGCTCGATATCGACCATGTCTATCCCGATGAGTTTGAAGAGGAATATATCGACAAGGATGAAGATCTTGACCCTTGGCAGATTGCAACCAACGCGCTTATCGAATGGTTCTCCAAGTGCTGGATTGCCGCAGGTGGCAAAAGCTTTAAATTAAAAGCTAATATCGCTCCCCATGACAGCCACTATGAGTTCAATTTAGTTGAAAGTCAGTGGCAAGAACGATGCTAACTCGCTTGAAGTTAAAAGCTTTTAAATCAAATATTTGGCTGTTGTGATTCTTGGGTTAATGCTCAGACTGAAGCCGTGATATCGTTATCCAGCCTTGGTTTGCTCGCCTCTACATCGGGAGTAACCCCATAGAAATCTAAGCTGACATTACCTATCTGCAAATCTCGTCTTTGCTTACTTTACGCGTTGCTCACTCACGCTAGCCTCATTTCGATACAAGACATAAAGGCCTAGGCTTTTGAGCTATCCCAGTCTCGTCGCTTGCCGTATTTGGCAAGCCATAATTCATATCTTGGCGATAGCAATTTGCCGTCACTGGCCGCCTTTCCTTGGATGCCATTTGTCGCATCGCAATAAACCATTGTGTTTTTGATCAAGCTATTTGGATGGTTTTGTTGCGAATTTGTCATTCTGGTGTAGAACTATATTGTGTCTCAAATTGAAAGACACTGTGTGACAAAGAGCGATTTTGGTAAAGGATGTTTTACCGAAATAAGGAATGGGAAGGGAGTGGGAGTTGAGCATGTTTCTGGATTATTTTGCCTTAGGTATTTTGTTTTTTGTCGTTGTGGTGATTTTTTATGGCGTGATTGCCATTCACGATATCCCTTATGAAATTGCGAAAAAGCGCAATCATCCCCAGCAGGATGCATTGCATATTGCGGGCTGGGTAAGTTTATTCACGTTACATGCAATTTGGCCTTTTTTATGGATTTGGGCGACCTTGTATCGAGAGGACCGAGGCTGGGGATTTAGCACTGTGATGAAGCGCGAGCAGGCATTGGAGGATGATGTTAAAGCGCTAAGGGAAACAGTCATGGCCTTACAGGCAAAGCTTGAGCAACTTGAATCGGCGCCTATTCCCACTCCGGCAGCAGCAAGCGTTGAGACCATTGCTGCTACTTCCACTGTCGTAAGCCCAAAAGCCGAGGTATAACATGGATTTACTATTGATATTAACCTATGCCTCCTTTTGTATTGTGATTTTTAAAGTATTTAAGATCCCGATGAACAAATGGACAGTGCCAACCGCCGTATTAGGAGGCGTGATTCTTATCGGGGCGCTGTTGCTGATAATGAACTACAACCATCCCTATTCACGTTTTGCGCGGGAATACTATGTGACTATTCCCATTACGCCTGCTGTCAAAGGCATAGTGACTTCTGTTGATGTCAAACCTAATACGCCGATTAAGCAAGGGGATGTGCTGTTTCGCATCGACCCAACGCCCTATGAAGCTGTTGTTAAAACTAAAAAAGCAGCGTTGTTAGCAGCGGAGCAAGAGGTGCCACAACTTGAGGCAGCATTGGAAACCGCTAAGGCAAATGTGGCGAGAGTTGCCGCAGATAGAGATCGCAATAAGTCAGCCTATGATCGCTATGAACAAGGCCATCGTAAAGGTGGGGCGAACTCGCCTTTTACTGCGCTGGAATTAGACAATAAACAACAATTGTATTTAGCCTCTGAAGCACAACTTACTGCGGCGCGAGCGGAAGAGTTACGTGCACGTCTTGCCTATGAGTCCAATGTGGATGGGGTTAATTCTAAAGTTGCTGGACTACAGGGGGATCTTGAAAGCGCGCTCTATAATCTCGAGCAAACCGTAGTGCGGGCTCCGGCCGATGGTATTGTCACCCAAATGGCGCTGCGCCCAGGTGCGATGGCGGTTCCCTTACCTTTACGGCCGGTGATGAGTTTTATCCCCGACGAGCAGCGTTATTTTGCTGGCGCATTCTGGCAAAACTCCCTGCTGCGTTTGCAGGAAGGGGATGAGGCAGAAGTGGTATTAGATGCGGCGCCCGGGCAAGTGTTTAAGGGTAAAGTCGCTAAGGTTCTCCCTGCGATGGCTGAGGGGGAAATTCAGATGAATGGTACGCTGCAGTCGTCTAATCAACTGTTCCAAAGTGGTCGGGTTATCGTATTAATCGATATTGAAGATGACGCGATACGTCGCCAATTCCCGGCGGGCGTTGCGGGACAAGTGGCTGTGTATACAGAACATTTTCACCATGTCGCCGTGATGCGTAAAGTGCTGCTGCGGATGCAGGGCTGGTTAAACTATCTGTTCTTCGATGGGCACTAGCAGAGTTTTACGCTAACGACTTCGCTTAGAGCTGGTGTTAAGCTGTCCAAGAGTGAATATAAAAGCGCTGACAAGACTGTCTGCGCTTTTTTGTTATGTGCAGTAGGTAAATACTGGCTGCGATTAAATATCGAAGGCCAAGCTGCCCGGCGGCAGGAAGGGCCAGCTTTGACGCACAGGCGAGCCATCACCTTGTTCACCAAAGAAATAAGCCGTTCTTGGGGTGGCGTAGACCACACTGCCTTTTTGCAGCCCTAATTCTTGCAGATGGTGGTGGGTAAAGGTGGCTTCCCACAGTTCTTCACTCTGCCAGCCGATAGGCGCCAGTTCGACACGCACTTCTGCGCCAACCGGTGTTATCGCCACTATAGTAAAAGGAATATGGGCTTGGCTATTGGGTTTATCCGCCAGTGCCAGCTCATGGCTACGTACATAGAGCGCGCCGTTTTGTTGCAATGCTGTTTGCTCGGGAGGCACTAAGAAGGCGTCACCATTGGTCCAACGATTCTGTTGCCAGTTCGCCTCAAACCGATTGACGTTACCTAAGAAATCAAATACAAAGCGGCTATTGGGTTGGGCATACAACTCAATAGGGGTATTGACCTGCTCAATATGGCCGTTGCTCATCACCACCACTCTATCGGAAAGCTCTAAGGCTTCGTCCTGATCGTGGGTTACAAATACGCTAGTGAATTTCAGCTCATCGTGAAGGCTGCGCAACCAGCGGCGCAGTTCTTTACGCACCTTGGCATCGAGGGCGCCAAAGGGCTCATCGAGTAATAGTACTTCGGGCTGAGTCGCTAAGGCGCGGGCCAAGGAGATACGCTGTTTTTGTCCGCCCGAGAGCTGCTCAGGGTAACGCTGTGCTAGGTGCCCAAGTTGCACCATTTCGAGTAAATGGCTGACGCGCTTTTGGATTTCGGCCTTTGACGGGCGCTGTTTTTTCGGAATGACTTCGAGTCCAAAGGCGACGTTATCGGCGACCGTCATATGGCGGAACAGGGCGTAGTTTTGGAAAACAAACCCGACTCTGCGATCGCGTACATGCACTTGGGTTACATCGCGATTACCGAAATGGATTTGGCCGCTATCTGCGCCCTCAAGGCCAGCAATAATCCGCAATAGGGTGGTTTTACCCGAGCCGGAAGGCCCGAGAAGACCTATCATCTCGCCTTCTTGAATATCCAGATTGAGCGGCGAGAGCGCCTGAAATTGGCCAAATTTTTTGGAAATATTAGTTAGACGAATACTCATAATGATTGGCTCTGCTCTTGGTTGTCATTGGCGGATAAGCTGCGTTGTTGGCGCCACTCTACTAAGGCTTTTAGCAGTAAAGTAAATAGGGCGATCAAGGCAAGCAGTGACGCGCTAGCGAAGGCGGCTTCGGCCTGATAATCTTCGTAAAGTAATTGCACATGCAAAGGTAAGGTGTTGGTTTCACCACGGATATTACCAGATACCACGGCAACAGCACCAAACTCACCCACGGCTCTGGCGTTGGTGAGGATCACCCCATAAATCAGTGCCCACTTGATATTGGGCAGAGTCACGCGGCGAAACAGTTGCCACCATGAGGCGCCAAGGATGACTGCGGCTTCTTCCTCCGATGCGCCCTGTTGTTGCATCAAGGGGATTAATTCTCGGGCAACAAAGGGGCAAGTCACGAAAATGGTGACTAATAAAATGCCCGGCCAAGCAAACATGATCTGTAAATCGTGCTCAAACAGCCAAGCGCCAAGCCAGCCGCTGTTGCCGTAAAGTAGTAGATAGAGTAAGCCTGCGACCACGGGCGATACGGCAAAGGGGATATCTATCAAGGTAATGAGTAACTTACGCCCTGGAAACTCAAAGCGTGTCACGCTCCAAGCGAGTAGTACCCCAAACACTAAGTTTATCGGCACAGTGAGCGCCGCGACCATAAGGGTCAACCCAATCGCGTGGAGTGAGTCGGGTTGGCTCAGATGCTCGATATAACGCTCCCAACCACCAACAAAGGCTTGCTGGAAAATACTGACTAACGGCAGCAGTAATAACACCATGGCCAAGAAGACTGCTAGGGTGATCAGGCTCCATTTTATCAGGGGCGCTTCACCGACTCTTAAAGGTTTAAATGAGTTCATGGTGGCTCCTTATCGGCCGTGAATACGGCGTAAATAACGCGCTTGCCACAGGTTAATCAGCAGTAACAGCAGTAAAGATGTTATCAGCACGATAGATGCAATGGCACTTGCGCCAGCAAAATCAAACTCCTGTAAGCGAACAAAGATCATCAATGAGGTGATTTCACTGATGTAGGGCATATTACCGGCGATAAAAATCACCGCGCCAAATTCTCCAAGACTGCGGGTAAAAGACAGTGCCGTGCCAACCATTAAAGCTGGCCACAGAGAGGGCAAAATCACCCGCCAAAACACCGCGCTATCGGTTGCGCCTAAGGTCATGCCAGCTTCTTCTTCATCGTGGGATAACTCTTCCAATACGGGCTGGACGGTGCGCACCACGAAGGGGATGCTGGTGAAGATCATCGCGACCACAATCCCCAATGGCGTGTAGGCCACTTTGATGCCAATTTCGGCCAATAGGCTACCAATCTGACCATTTTCAGCATAGAGAGTGGCTAAGGTAATACCCGCGACGGCTGTGGGTAAGGCAAAGGGTAAATCGACTAAGGCGTCGAGAAGGCGTTTACCTGGAAACTCATAACGAACCAATACCCAGGCGAGTAATAGCCCGAAAAGACAGTTAAATAGGGAGGCGGCCAGTGCCGACAAGATAGTGACTTTGTAGCTTGCTAGTACGCGGGGATCGGTAATCACGCCCCAATACTCGGCCCAGCTCATCTGGCTGGTTTGCATAATCAGGCCTGTGGTGGGGAGTAAAAGAATCAAGCTGACAAACAGCAAAGACACACCCAGGCTGATACTAAACCCCGGCAAAACCCGCTTGTGGCGTAAGCGCCCATTATTAAATATCACTGAATAACCACTCGATAAGGTTAATGGAGTTAATCCAATATTATTATGCCATTAGCACATTATTGCTCAATCACGATAAAGACTGCTGATGTTTATCTTTATTGCGATATAACCACAAAACCCGGGACATTGCCCGGGTTGTAGGTTTGATGACTTAGGTACCCAAGCGGATGATCAACGCTTTAATAACTGATCCAGTTTAGCGCCATTGGCAAATTGGGTCTTCATCGCGTTGTCCCAGTTACCAATGATTTGCTCAACGGTCATTAACTCAACCGCAGGGAATTGCTTGGTAAATTCGGCAACCACTTTCTCGTTGTGAACGCGGTAGTTAAATCCGGCTAACAAACGTTGTGATTCTTCGCTGTAAAGATAGTTTAAATACTCGGTCGCTAATTCTTGCGTGCCGTTACGCTTAGCATTTTTCTCTACTACGGCAACGGGGAACTCCGCCAGAATCGAGGTTTTAGGCACGACAACTTGGTAATCATCTGCGCCATATTGCTGACGAATATTGTTAACTTCAGATTCGAAGGTGATCAACACATCGCCGATGCCACGCTCAACAAACGAAGTGGTTGCACCACGGCCGCCTGTGTCAAATACGGCAACGTTACCAAGGAACTTTTTCAAAAACGCATCTAAAGAAGCCTGATTATCTTTGCCATAGTTTTTCTGGGCATAACCTAAGGCGGCTAAATAAGTGTAACGAGCATTACCCGAGGTTTTTGGATTCGGGAACACCAGCTTAACGTCATCTTTAGCTAAATCATTCCAGTCGCTGATTTGTTTTGGATTGCCCTTACGCACTAAAAACGCAATGGTAGAGTAGTAAGGTGAACTGGCATTAGGCAGCAGTTGTTGCCAGTTTTCTGGGATCAGCTTGCCGCGATCATGCAGAATTTGTACATCGGTGACTTGGTTAAAAGTCACCACATCCGCGGGTAAGCCTTGCAGAATTGAGCGAGCCTGCGCTGAAGAACCTGCATGGGACTGTTTGATTTCAACCGTTTTACCGGTTTTTTCTTGCCAATGTTTAGCAAATACTGGGTTATAGCCACTAAATAATTCCCGTGAGATATCGTAAGAGGAATTAAGTAAGGTCTGATCGGCGGCTGCGGCATTGAGGGAAGCGCCCAGTAATAGGGTTCCTAGCAGGGCCTTAGTGAATTTTACTGGCATTTTGTGCTCCTTAATCTGGCAACTGTGTCAGGGTATAGAGATAGAGTAATTGAAGTTTTTATTTATAAAAAGCTAGTTAAATAGAACTTTTTTGAATAACTATGAGCAATTAATTGTATGCCAGAGGTGATATTCATCGTGTTTGTTGTGGCTAAGCCCCTTAAAATATCCCTATGCGAGTTGCTTTTATCAAATAAAGGATAAACCCTGTGTCTGACTTTATGACTATTGAAGCCTGTATCGGGCAAACGCCCCTAGTTCGTCTGCAACGGTTGGATTGCGGGAGCTCTACGGTACTGTTAAAGCTAGAGGGCAATAATCCTGCTGGCTCGGTAAAGGATCGTGCCGCACTGAATATGATTAACCAGGCGGAGCTTCGCCAAGAAATCGCCCCAGGTGATACTTTGATTGAAGCCACCAGTGGTAACACTGGGATTGCCTTAGCGATGGCCGCAGCGATTAAAGGCTACAAGATGATCCTGATTATGCCGTCGAATTCGACTCAAGAGCGTAAGGATGCCATGCAGGCTTATGGCGCCGAGCTGCTGCTGGTGGACAATATGGAAGCTGCGCGTGATTTGGCCTTAGATCTTCAGGCTCAAGGCAAAGGTAAGGTGCTGGATCAGTTCAATAATCAAGATAACGCAAATGCGCATTTTCTCACAACTGGCCCAGAGATTTGGCAGCAGAGCCAAGGCAAGATCACTCACTTTGTTTCCAGCATGGGTACCACAGGTACCATTATGGGTGTGTCGAAATACCTAAAAAGCCGCAACCCCGATATCACCATTGTCGGGCTACAACCCGCTGATGGCAGTTCGATTCCAGGGATTCGCCGCTGGCCGCAGGAATATTTACCGGGTATTTTTGATGCAGCCCGTGTCGATGCCGTGATGGATATAGAAGAGCAAGATGCCAAAGCCATGGCAAGAACCTTAGCGCGTGAAGAAGGTATTTGTGCTGGCGTGAGTTCTGGCGGCGCGGTATTTGCGGCGCTTGAGATAGCGAGGCAGAATCCGGGGGCCGTTGTGGTTGCGATTGTGTGCGATAGGGGCGACCGTTATCTATCATCTGGGCTATTTTCTTAAGCCGCGTTTTATCCACTGATCCTCGCATTTGGGATTTCTTCTGCAATAAAAATGGGCGTGTATCGCCCATTTTGATCACTTATTGCTTAAGCACTCATAGTTTCAAGCATCGCTTAAATCATCATGGCCCAATGATTATGGCTGCGGTGGAAACTGCGCCAAAATCCGGCTTACCGCCTTAGCGGTGTCTTGGGCTTTTTTATCGCCGCCCGCATCAAAATCGAAACTATCGGTACCGCGCCAAATCAGCTTATTGGTTTTAGCATCGATAATATCAATTTGAATGGTTTGAATTTTTGCTGTGTCACTGCCAAGAGGCACGCCAACGCTGGTGCCGATGCCAATGCCGCCAGAACGGCCAAAACTGCCCGTGCCTAAGCCTATAGATAGACCTGAGTCCTTAGGCTTGTCTTGGGTCAGTAAGCCATAGGCGACTTTAAAATCGGGGGAAGAAGCATTTTCGGTAAAGCCTTTTTGGCTTAATTGCTGGGTGATTTCGGTTTGAATACGCTGGGCACTGAGCGGATCGTCGTTGGGCTGTGGAGCAAGCTGCGAGAAACTCTGCAATGCCTTAAAGTTATAATTGAGGTCGTAATCGTTTTTCGGCTTAGTGCTGCAAGCACTTAAAAAGACCGTGGCGATGAACAAACTGGCGATGTATTTGTATCTCATCATTGCACTCCAAATTGTACGAACAGTATTCAATGTGCCTTGATTAACAGTAAGACTGCAAGTAATTTAGTGAAAAGTGTTTGATTTTTGTTAAGTATAGAAGGTCACACATTTTACGTACTTAAACAGGCAGAGTAGCCCAAGATCATGGAACAGTTAGCCTTTTTCGATATTCCAAGCCCTTGTATCGGTGTGTGCCAAACCGATGCGCGGGGCTATTGTAAAGGTTGCCTGCGCAGTCGTGATGAGCGGTTTAATTGGTTGCATTTTACCGATGCAGAAAAACATGATGTGATCCGTTTATGTCATCAACGGAAACGTCGACGGGAGCTGGCCTTGTATAAGGCGCGTCAGCAAGCGCTTGAGCAGGAGAAAGCGGCGCTTAATCCACAGCTTGATTTTGCGCCACAGACCGCTGCAGAGTTGGATTTAGGCGATCTTGCTCTCGACGAATAATCTCAATGAGCCTTTTTGATAAGATGATACAAACTAGAGGCGCTAAATTTGCCGCTTTTTCGGCCAGCTTAAGGTGAAACGCGTCTGGGCTGGATGGCTGGTGACATTTACCTCACCCTGATGACGCTGCATGATCCGCTTGATAATCGCTAAACCTAAACCATGACCCTTATTGCCATTTTGCACCGATTGGCTGCGGTAAAAGGGCTCGAACACTTTAGGTAAATCCACCTCAGGGATAGGCTCTCCATCATTGCTCACACTTAGTGTTACCCGTTGCTGGGTTTGGCTTACTTCAATCAAGATTTGATGGCGAGCAAAACGCTGTGCATTGGTCAGTAGATTTTGCAGTGCTCGCTCAATCAATGCTGGTTCGCCAAATAAGGGCAGGGTATCTATATCTGTATGCAAGGTAATTGGGGTTTCACTCAATGCACTTAAACGTTTAATGGATTGATTAATCAAGGTGATAAGATCGTATTCATCTAGAGGCATTTCACGCTGGGATTCTAAACTAGCGTAGGTGAGTAATTCTTGCAGTAGGTTTTCCATTTCCTTAATGTCGAGCTGCATTTCATTGAGAAAATCCTGACGCTTTTGTTCGTCAGAGTCAGGTTGGCAGTACATGGGCATTAAGGCGAGGGCGAATTTAAGTCGCGCAAGGGGCGTGCGAATCTCGTGGGAAACCGCATTGGACAAATGTTTTTGGTTTTCAATCAATGCGCTGATATGCCGCGCCATTTCATTAAAGGTATTGGCTAAGGGTTTTACCTGAGAGCGGTTCGAGAGATTGATGCGAGTGTCCCATTTGGCTTCGCCAAAATCCTTTGTGGCCTTACGTAATATGCTTAAGTCCCGCGAGAGTGGTCCAACCCAAATCAAAGCGACGAGTGCGAGTGACAAATAGAAAAACAGAGTGAATAAATTACGCAGATCGGCTCTGGGGTCTATCTCAATAGGACCCGCCATTAATACTTGTTCACCTACCTGTATAAACTGGAATTGTTCGCCCTCACTGGTCGTGGTGGTGACTACATGATTGGGTGTCAGAACTTGATCTTTCGCCAGTGCAATTTGATCTGGACTGAGTAGATTTAACGGCAGCTGACTATCGGTTGTGAGTGCTTCTAAGTAATCGTGGCGACTCTCCTCTGGAAGCTGAGTCAACAGCTGGGCAAATGCAACCAGAGGAGCATCTAAGGGATTATTTTCATCTACATTTTTCTTCCATAGGCTGTCCAGTGTCCAGCCTATGCCCAGAAAACTGAGACTCAGCAGTAAATATAAGCTGATAAAGAGACGTTTCACGGGAGTTCTTAGTTGTTCCAAGCCTCAGGGGCGAATAGATAGCCTTGTCCCCAAACGGTTTTGATTCTGAAGGGGGTCTCAATATTGTCGTTGAGTTTTTTGCGAAGTCTTGAGATCCGCACATCAATTTTTCTGTCTTTACCATCAAAATCAATATTGAGTAGTAATTGATAGATATATTGACGACTCAGCACTTGTCCCGCCTGCGAGGCCAGCAACCACAGGAGTTCAAACTCATGGCTGGTGAGATCGACTTCTTTGTTGTCGAGTCGAATTGCATGGGTATGGGGATCGATACTGAGTTTACCAAAAGTCAGGCAATGGGATTCGGCCTGAGGCGGTTGGTTTTGGCGGCGTAATAGGTTGTTGATACGGGCAACCAGCAGGGCAGGATCAACGGGTTTAACCACATAGTCGTCGGCACCGAGTTCTAGTCCCTTGATCTGATCTTCGCTCGAGCCTAAGGCACTCATCAACAGGATCGGGCCGGCAAAGTAATCGGGTAACTTTTCGCACAGGCTAAGGCCATCAATTCCTGGCAACATAATGTCTAGCAGGATGATATCAGGCTTATAGTTGATTAAGCGGGTTAACACTGTGTCGCCACGACGCTCTACTTCAACGTGCATGCCGTGGGATTTCAAATAATCTACGATTAAATTCGCAAGACGGACATCATCTTCAACCAATAACACTCTGTGGGGTGATTGTGGATTCGTCATTAAAATAAACTCCAAGGGTTACGGTAACGTCTGCGCACCTGAGGCTGCGAGGTCGACGTGATTTTTAATTTGGCTCCAGCCAGTGTTTGGTTGGTATCCTTACTGACCAGAACAAAGTGAATATCGTTTAGCGTACTGACATTCAATGTGATTTCATGTTGTTCTAGCGATTCGCTGCACCATTTAGGATAGGCATTGTTGTCAGATAAGATACAAACCAGCTCATTTTTAGCGAGTTGCCACTGCAACTCTACACGGATTTCACAGGCTTGGTTTTCATCCCCCGTGATACAGATTTCAGGGGTCAGTTTTAATTTTGACTCTTCATTTGGAGCGGCAAGTGCGTGAGTCGGTCCCATTAAGCTAACGCTTAGACCGAATATGCATAGCATCCTAATATGAAGGGGCGTCACTCTTGTTAAAACCTATACGCTGCGCCAATAAAATAAGTGCTGCTATAGTCTTGATTGAGCAAGGGACTGGCGGCTATTTCATCTGCAATTTGTGTGTAGCGGAACGCAAAGAGCATATCCCAGTTATCAGTTAAGATATAACGGGCTGTCATTTCGACCCCTTTATTCCAGCCAGCATCAGCATGGTAATGTTTGCTCCAATAATCATTTTCACTCGGGCGTACACCATAGTAATAGTCGACGACGTTGGTACTTTTCCAATCAAATACGAGTGACATATCCATTACCCAGCGGGTTAAATGCCAACCATAGGTCCATTTAATTTGCGCTTCAGCGCCTTGATGCACATCAAACATATCATGGGTGTAGGCTAACCTAACTACGCCTAATGGGGTATAAATAAATGCTTCAGCGCCACCTAATAACGTAAAGTTACGCGATTCTAAGGAATTAAACACGGGTTCGGGTTCACTGCTGAGAACTGTCTTGGTCGAGAGCATTCTCGCACCATCCTGTGAACTTCGCTCCAAAAAGATATTCGAAGGGTCCCAGCGATAGAAATAAGCTCTATCCATGCTATAGCTGGTCACTAAGTTGACGCTGAAATATTGCTGCTCAACTAAGCTATAGCCTAAGTTACCGTTATCAAAAAACCAATGGTCGCCATAGTAAGCTACAGTTGGGATAAAAAAGACCGGAATATCATCAAAATCCCTAAGAGGGTTGGTTTTTTGTCCCCAACCGACCGCCACGCCTAAATCCCAGTTGCGCATTTCAATACATTCATCTTTAGTGACGCACGGTTCTTTGGCCATTCCAATTGAAGGTAGGCTAAGCGCGGTGAGTAAGATTAATAATGTTCGATACATGATATGCGTTCGGATTTAATGACAGTCTGTAATGGGCAACAGATTAGCATTTTATGCTTAATTCCACAGTGCTTTCACCTGAAGGGATGCAAAATGATACAGATATCATACAAATAGCATATATGTAGATCTCGTAATCAATTGAAAGACATCATAAAAGCATAAAATGCACTTGCTTAGCGCTTTTGTCGACGTTGGTGTGTTGTATTTATACTGTTTTGCTTTTTGGGTGCTGGTGTTACTAATTTGGGTTGGTGCAGCAAATAAAATGCCATTCATTGTCGGAATGGCATTCGTAAAACTCGATGAAACCTGATTACAGCTAGGAGCTAAAGGAAGTAAAACCGATCAGTTGAGTTCTTTTAGTGTCTGATAGCCCATTTCTGTTAGCTGGTCATTCACGCAGTCGAGGACATATTGTTTAAGCTCGGCATTTTCAATCTGATCTTCAGATGCCATCTGTTGGCATACTTCGGTCAGTTGAGCGATATCATTTGCAGGTGCAGGAGGAAGTGTTGATTCATCGGCAAAGCTAGCAAAACTGATTAGCGCCGACAGGGTGATAACAGCTGATAACGTTTTCATTTTATTTCCTTTAGTTATTGATAGTTAACAACAGCCTAACTGGTTTCCCATCATGCCGCTGCGTCAACAGATAGCAATTTATCATTGCTATTATTTTTTAGATATAAATAATTTTTCACTCATTTTGTCAGCTATTTTTTGTCGAATTATCATGGTTGTTTTATGGGCAGGCTTAAGTGCCTAAGCCAGTCAAAAATGCCGATCTCATCCTTCGTAAACCGCGCGAATCCCCCTGATTTTCCACTACCAAGCTGAGCTTATTTTACTATGACGTTTTTACCACCCTTAAGTTTCATCATCCTGAGCGGCATATTTGTAATTAATATGTTTAAAAATAGACTTATCTCAACTTTGGTCTATTTATGAGATGAAGTTAATCTTTTTGATAGTTTTTACGGATTACTAGAGAGTGCATTTGTTGATGGGAGAGTAGGAAGTTTGAACTATAGCAAAATTGCCCTATAAATAAGATTTAGCGCACTATTTTTACCCATGTTTTATAGATATTTGAATCTTAAGAGATTAATTTTTAGCCTGTAGGTTTTTTTATTTATTAATTTGTTATCTTGATGATTTTAATGATAAATTTGTTTATTTGTTATGATTATAAGATTTGGGTTGTGATCTTCTTTGTTGTTATCTAAACTTCGCCGATTTTTATCGAACTATAAGTGCAAATTATTGTACTGAAATTTACTTATCATTTTGGGGACTTTCTGTGTCGACAAAACTGGCGAATCCGGCTCCATTAGGTTTAATGGGCTTTGGTATGACGACTATCCTGCTAAACATTCATAATGCAGGGTACTTTCCGATTGACTCTATGATCTTAGCTATGGGGATTTTCTATGGCGGACTGGGTCAAATTATCGTGGGCATTATGTGCTTTATGCGTGGTGATACCTTTGGTACAACCGCCTTTACCTCTTACGGCTTATTCTGGTTGACCTTAGTTGGGCTTATTTTAATGCCAAATGCTGGGGTTGCGGCGAGCCCAACCTATTTTATGGGATGGTACTTAACCCTTTGGGGAATTTTTACAGCCTTTATGTTTGTGGGATCGCTACGTTATCCAAGGGCTAAGCAGTTTGTGTTTGCTTCGTTGACGATTCTATTCTTCCTTCTGGCGGCGAGAGATTTTACTGGCAGTGCGCTTATTGGCACCATCGCGGGTTTTGAAGGGATTATCTGTGGTGCGAGTGCAATTTACTTTGCCATGGCGCAAGTGCTTAATAATGAATATGGCCGCACTATTTTACCGATAGGCGAGCTTAAAGCTAAGGTCTAACTGAGTTCTTAGTTTATGCAAAAGGCTGAATCATTCAGCCTTTTGCATTTTTGACGGGTCAGTAATGTTAAAACTTACGACATCAGATTTTGGTTTGGATAAATGCAATACAGGCATTATCTAGACTACGGTTAGAGATATAGCTGGTCCCCGTTTTATGGGTGATTAGGAAACCTTTATCCGTTTGCACAATACGATAAATATCCGTCCAGAGAATTTGAGCGTTTACATATCGTGATTTTGTGTGGATACCTTGCTCATCAACGATAAGGGTGACTTCATTATTGGCGGCTTTGCTCATCATTTGCCGCATCAACCACCACGCTTTGTTGTATTTTACATTTAATGCTTCAATCACCCCGAGCCCAACAAAGAAATAGGCCAGATAGAGGCTGACATCCGCAAAAATCAGCGCAATGCCAATGAGCCCGAAACCTATGGCTTTATAGTAAGGTTTGAGAGTGGGATCGGGTTTGACGGACTGGGTATAACACTCGTCAAAATGCGCTTTATCTAAGATGTAAGTTGTGGAATAACAATAGGGTGTGGTCATGTCTTATTTACTAATCAAAAGTTTAATTATCTAAAGCCGGATAGCGCGCTAGTTTAGCGGGTTAGCTGCGTAAAGTAACGATTTTTGGGATAAGTCTGCAGTAGCGATAAGGCGCAAAATACCGTGTTATCGTACCTGCGCCCGTACCTGCGCGATAGTTCGCTTATGGTTTAATAGCGGTTTCGCTCTGCGGGAATATCACTCAGATACTCAACAAACTCGACTTCAAATCCATGGGCATCAAAAAAGTAAATATTGCGGCGATAGGGATCTTCCATGCCCTCTTTTGCTATCGGAAAACCTGCTTGAGTCAGTCTGGTGATGATTGTATCTAAATCACTTACGACAAAAGCAAAATGGGCTAAGCCAATTTGATGACCCGTTAAGTCGCGGTTTTCCCCTTCTCCGTTATCACTAAAAGCAATATATTGATAATCATCGCCAAAATGAATCCAATTGCGCGGCTTGCCGTACCAAGTCCCTTTATCTCCGCCACGGACACGCCAATGTGGGAAGGCGGCTTGATAAAAAGTGAGTGCTTTAGGGATATCGTCGACGACTAGGTTGATGTGCTCTAAATGGATCATAATGCGTTCCTTGTAATGATTTTAGTCAGTGTGATTCACATCCAAGCTGCTTACATACCGTAGCAGTATTCCTGCTGCTTGGGGTAGGGTTGATGAATATGGCGTTGGCGTATCGGCGCTAAGGCTTGGGCGTATTGATGCAACATAAACAGGCTATATTGCACTCTTTCTCTGAGGTCGATATCCCGCGAACCTTGGGGTGTAGCGTTGAGTACATTCTCGACATTACGGATGATCAAATGGTCGGGAATCGGTACTAATTTATTGTTTTTGAGTGCATTCATTTTGACTTCCACAATGGGGTAAGCACCGCTAATGCCGCTGCAAACTGAAATCAGCAACACCGGCTTATGGGCAGTTTCCTGACGGCTACACATCAATAGGAAGTTTTTAAGCAGTGGCGATGCCATTCCACCCCATTCGGGCGTAATCAAAACGAGGGCATCCGCAGCATCGACTCTTTGCTCTATCTCAGGCCAATGTTCGCCCTTGTTGTCTTCTTCACCGTCCCAAAAGGGCAGGTTGAACTGGCAAAGCTCTAAATGATGGATAGCGTCGTAACCGACACTATGGGGCGATAAAAAACTGGTTTCGGCTATGTATTTCGCGACTTTAGCGCTTTGGGAGTGGGCTCTTTGACTGGTACTGATGATGAGTAAGTTCATTATGTAAACCTATTTGTTTATAAATTATTTATAAGGTAATTACTTTATTTAATCTTGTAAAGGATAAAATAAATAAAAAACTTTATTTATTCTGTTAAAAGGTAGGCGATTGAGGGATAATCCGAGGCGAAGAGCGGAGAGCGCATATGAAAACTACTGATAAGATTATTCAATTACTCAAATTGCATGGCCCGTTAACGGCTAAGACCCTAGCGGAAGAGCTTGCGTTGACCACTATGGGCGTTCGCCAGCATTTGCAAGCCTTAGAAGAGGCGGGTGATGTCGATATTGAAGACAGAGTTGAAGGCCGCGGACGCCCAACCCGGTATTGGGGATTAACGGAGCAGAGTAGAACCCACTTTGCCGATCGCCACAGTGAGCTTAGTTTGCAATTGATTGATTCCGTAAAAATGATATTTGGTGATCAGGGGTTGGATAAACTGATTGAGCATAGAGAGCAAACTGCTATGCAACAGTATCGCAGCGCGATGCAAGGTATGACGGATATTACCAGTCGTTTAACTAAATTGGTGGAGTTACGTACCCTCGAAGGCTATATGGCGACGCAGGAACAAGCGGATGGGGTGTTCTGGTTACTTGAGAATCATTGTCCAATTTGCAGCGCAGCGACGAAATGCCAAAATTTTTGTCGCTCCGAACTACAACAATTCCAGCAGTTATTTGCCGATATCGCTACTGTAAGCCGTGAAGAGCATATCATCGACGGCGCTCGTCGCTGTGCCTATCGCATTGCGCCTTTATCTTAGAGCAGGATAGTGTGATGCAATCAAAACGTGGTCGTCTCGATAGATACCTTGCCGTTAAGCTACAAATTCACCGAAAAGCCGTGCGAGAACTCTTGCTGGCGGAGCGAGTGTATGTGGATGGTGCGCCTGCGAAAGCGCTCGATCTGCTGGTGGATGAATTTTCCCACATTGTGTTTGATGGGCAAGTCTTACAGGCCAACCAGCCAGTGTATTTGATGTTGCATAAGCCCGTTGGCGTGGTAAGTGCCACCAAAGACAAAGAGCATCGCACAGTGATTGATTTACTCGATTGCGAAGCTCGTCATAAGCTGCATATTGCTGGGCGGTTAGATTTAAACTCATCGGGCTTATTGTTACTGACCAATGATAGTCGTTGGTCGGAGGCGTTAATGTCACCCGAGCAAAAAGTGGATAAAGTGTATCGAGTGACTTTAGCCAATCCCTTGAGTGAGGACTATATCGCGGCATTCGCGCAGGGCATGTATTTTGGCTTTGAAGATATCACCACACAGCCAGCAAAGTTGACTATCCTCGACACTCATATTGCAGAGGTTACTTTAAGGGAGGGGAAGTACCATCAAATCAAGCGGATGTTTGGTCGTTTCCGTAATCCAGTGGTGGGATTACACCGCCTTTCCATTGGTGAGATTACCCTAGATAAACACTTAAGCCCTGGTGATAGCCGGATGTTGACTGCACAAGAAGTCGCCTCTATCTATCATTCAAAAATGAAGTAACTCGAGACGGTGCATAAAGCGCTGATATGCACTTAAAAACATTACCCCTAAGAGCATGTTGACGTTTTGAGATTGAATTTCGTTCTGGCTCGCTCATTAGGTTAAGTAAAATAGCGATACTGCGCGGACTTTATCTTGCATAGATCGTGAACCAAAGGGTTGCAAAAAATAATCCTGAAACGTCAATACACCTCGGCATACGATTGTTTGAAGGACGCTGTAACAAACACGTAAGGATAACATTAGTCTGGCACAGCACGGCTGTGCCAGTGAAAATGTGTTAGAGCCTGAATGCACTGACTTGATTACGCATGCTGCTAGCCAGTTTGGTTAGGTTTATAACAGACTCGCTGAGCTCATGTGCTGAGCGAGTCGAGTCATCGGTAATATCACTGATCGCAATAATGCTACGGTTAATACTTTCGGCCACACTACTTTGCTCTTCAGCTGCAGTCGCAATATGGGCGTTGAGCTCAGCAATGTTATCTACTGACGCTACAATTTCTTTTAAGGCCTGACCTGCTTCATTGGCTTTATTATTGGCATCATCGACTTGTTTGATACCAACTTCCATTGCATTAACTGCTTCTTTAACCCCTTTTTGTAGCGTTGCGATCATCGCTTCAATTTCTTGGGTGGACTTTTGAGTTCGTTGAGCTAGCGTTCTGACTTCATCGGCGACAACGGCAAAACCTCGACCCTGCTCGCCTGCGCGAGCAGCTTCGATCGCAGCGTTTAATGCCAATAGGTTGGTTTGTTCGGCAATACTCTTTATCACATCTAAAACTCGACCAATACTTTGGCTTTCATTGGATAAAAAGCCAATCACTTGCGCCGTTTTTTGAATTTGTTCTGAAAGTTGAGACATGCTGCTAATTGAGTCAATGACGATACGGTTACCATTCGCCGCATAAGTATCCGCATCCTTTGCCGAATCCGCAGCGGCTGAAGTACTCTGCGCGACCTCTGCCACAGTCGCCGTCATTTCATTCATTGCTGTTGCAGTTTGTTCAGTTTCAGCTTGTTGCTGTTGCATGCGTTTATTGGTTTCTTGGGTAAAACTACTTAGCTCGGTCGCGGAGCTATTAACCGTATTTGCTGCTTCAGCGATGGAGTGCAAAATCCCTCTCAAATGTTCAATAACTTGAGTGAGGCTAGTCGAAATAAGTCCGAGTTCATCATCATTAAAAGTACGGAATTTAACTGTGAGATCGGAGTCTTGGCGGATCGTTTTTAAATTGCGCACAATATCATTGATGGGATTCATCACACTGCGATTAACCCAAAGTCCAATCAAAATACTGATCAGCATTGCAAGCCCTGCAAGAGTGGCAAAGATGGCAATCGATGAGTGATAAATCTCGTTAGCGGTAGCTCTTTCCTGACCTGCAATTTTGATTTGTAGTGCGATAAGTTCTGATATTTTGCCACTTATCGGATCGATTGCTTGGTAAAGCGGTAATATTTTGTCATTCAGTTGGTAAGCTACATCGCCATTACCCCCCCTAAGATATGAGGTGAGCAACTCGACTTGTTGATTAGCTGGTGAAAATAACTGTTCAGCTTGTTGTGCAAGTCGAGATTCTTCTTGGGTAAGTTCAGTTGCAAGGTATTTGGGCCAGTACTGATTGATCGTTTTGCTGGCATTTTCAAGCGCATTAGCCGCTTGCGAAGCGCTAAATCCGCCAGCATTGGCTTTATTGATCGCGTCAATTACATCAACGGCATATTTATCAGCGATAACCTTAAGATCGTCTAAAGGAACCACTCTATCGTTATAGATACGCTCGACGCCATATTCGATTTTTCCCATCATATAAATGGCGATAAAACCAATGGTTACTAGCATTAGGAGCGGCACGAGAATGCCAATAAACATTTTTTGTTTTATTTGAAGACCATTCATATGGATTTCCTCAGTATATTCAGGGAGGCTTTTAGGCAGAGCTCGAGCAGTCCATGATGAGTCTGTATGAATAGTTATAGCAAATATGCCAAATGAGGTTGGTGATTTAAGGAAATAAAATTGCAGAAACAAAAAAACCTCGCTTAGCGAGGTCTTTATGTTGGTACAGATGAGAGGACTTGAACCTCCACGCCCGCAAGGGCACCAGCACCTGAAGCTGGCGTGTCTACCAATTCCACCACATCTGCATTGGTATTCGACAGGTTGTCGAATTAAGTTGAATCGCAATTTGGTACAGGTGAGAGGACTTGAACCTCCACGCCCGTAAGGGCACCAGCACCTGAAGCTGGCGTGTCTACCAATTCCACCACACCTGCACTGTACTTTAATTGCAATCCTTTAACACTGGTCGCTAAGGCAACCAACTTAAAGATGGTGCCCGAACCCGGAATCGAACCAGGGACACGAGGATTTTCAATCCTCTGCTCTACCGACTGAGCTATTCGGGCGACGGGCGCAATTTAAAGGCTTTTCGGCTTTTGAGTCAACTGATTTTTACTAAATAATGTAAAAAGTGATGCGGTTGGGTAAGTTTTACTCGAATCGAGTATTTATTGAGTCCTAGCGGGAATGACAAGAGAAAATACTCAGTGCCACTTAAAGGGGATAAACGTAAAAAATGTCCGTAGAAGACGAAAAAATGCCCCTTTAAAAGGGGCATTTCTATTTAGTTAGATAATATTTCATTGTTTGGGAAGTTAGCTTGCATTACCATTAGCACGTTTTGCTTCAGTTGGTTCTGACCTAACTCACCATAAGCTTCTGCCATAATCTCCAGTGCTCGCTCAGTTGACGGTGTACCGGGATACGTTTCTAACACAGATTGTGCGCGAACAGCAGCAGCACTCCAAGCGTTCATTTTGATATAGTATTCAGCAACTTGAATGGAGTATCTTGCTAAACGGTTTTTTAGCGATAACATGCGTTTTTGTGCATCAGCGGCATATTTGCTGTTGGGGTAGGTTTTGATTAGACGGTCAAAATCCTTAAAGGCATCTTGGGCATTTTTCGGATCACGATCGGTTCTATCGATATTCAACATATCGTGGAAAAGATAGCTATCCGCCTGCATATTGACGAGTCCTCGCATATAGTAGACATAGTCGATATTGGGGTGCGTTGGGTTGAGACGGATGAATCTGTCAATGTTAGCAATGCCAGAGGCAACATCGTCCATTTTGTAATAAGCATAAATCAGATCCAATTGAACCTGAGTTTTATGTGGTCCAAACGGGAAGCGAGAGTCTAGCGCCTCCAATGAACGGACAGCTTTAGAGTAATTGCCAAGCTCCATGGAGGTTCTTGCCTGAGAATAAAGCTCATCAGGTGAGGTTTTGGCGGCAATATCGTTATCTTCAGGACTGCTACTACAGGCTGATAACGCTAGTGAAAATAGGACTAAGGTTAAGCCTTTGGAGAATTTATACATACTTGAATTCAATTCTTTATAAGTTGTAGTTAAGAATTTTTCCATTTCACGATAAAATAGAAAGCATTCGATTGTAACAGATAGCACACATTTTTTGACCCCAAAATGGGGATACGGTTCCTATGACACAAGAGATTAATCTAAAAAGCGAGATTTCGGCAACACAAACTGGTTTGAGATTGGATCAAGCACTGGCTGAGTTGTTCCCTGATTACTCGCGCACGCGCATCAAGGAATGGATCCTATCTGATGCAGTCTATGTTGATGGCGTAATGGTAAACAAGCCGCGCGAAAAAGTTTTTGAGCTGCAGCAAATCGAAATTAACGCCACGCTCGAAGAAGAAGTGCATGCGGCTGCGCAAGCCATTGAGCTGGATATTGTCTATGAAGATGATGATATTTTAGTCATCAATAAACAAGCTGGCTTAGTGGTGCATCCTGGTGCAGGCAATGCCGATGGTACGCTGATGAACGCATTGCTACATCATTGCCCAAATATTGAGCATGTGCCACGTGCGGGTATTGTGCACCGTTTGGATAAAGATACTACTGGTTTAATGGTCGTGGCCAAAACAGTAGAGGCACAAACTCATTTGGTTGCTGCCTTGCAGGCCCGTGAAATTACCCGTGAGTATGAGGCGATAGTGCTGGGTACTATGACCGGAGGCGGCACTGTTGATGAGCCTATTGGTCGTCATCCGACGAAACGTACTCATATGGCGGTGCATCATTCGGGTAAACCGGCTGTAACCCATTACCGTGTGGCGGAAAAATTCCGTAATCATACCCGTTTAAGATTACGTTTAGAGTCTGGACGTACTCATCAAATTCGTGTGCATATGGCGTATATCGGCCATGTGCTGGTGGGCGATCCTGTATATGGTGGCCGTCCAAAACCACCGAAAGCAGCAAGTCCTGAGTTTTTTGAGATTTTGAAAAACTTTAAACGCCAAGCACTGCACGCGGTGCGATTGGAGTTAGCGCATCCTGTGACCTGTGAAATCATGAGCTGGACGGCGCCGATCCCTGAAGATATGGTTATTTTGACTAAAGCACTGCGTCAAGACACTTTAGAACATCCGATCGAGTACTAACTGATGTTGATGCACGATTGGCCAGTACCTGACAATGTGGCAATTGCAATGACAGATCGCCATGGCGGCGTGAGTCTTGCCCCCTACGATAGCCTGAATTTAGGGTTGCATGTGGGTGACATACCGCAGCAAGTATTGGTTAATCGTGGCTTACTAGCACAGCAGTTACAGCTTGCGACTGAGCCTGTGTGGTTGGAGCAAGTCCATGGTACTCGAGTGATTGATTTGGCCGATATCGTCCCAATTAATCTTACTCAAGAAGCTCAATCAGAGTGTGTGGCCTTGCAAAATACGCCACCTTTGGTCGCTGATGCCAGCTATACCGACCTCGCTGGACGGGTTTGCGTAGTGATGACCGCTGATTGCTTGCCGGTGCTTTTGTGTAATCAACTAGGGACTGAAGTTGCTGCTGCCCATGCTGGTTGGCGCGGACTGTGTGATGGGGTGATTGAGGCAAGTGTGGCTAAGTTTGCCTCTAAACCGAGTGAGCTGATTGCCTATTTAGGACCCGCGATTGGCCCTAGAGCTTTTGAAGTTGGCGCCGAAGTGCGTGCCGCCTTTATGGCAAAAGATCCTAATGCGGAAAATTGTTTTATTGCGCGAGGCGATAAATACCTTGCCGATATTATCGGATTAGCCAAATTACGCTTAAAGCAACTGGGTATTACACAGATCCACAGCGCCGATATTTGCACTGTATTGAATCAGGATTATTTCTCCTATCGCCGCGATAAAATCACTGGTCGTATGGCTTCCTTGATCTGGCTTAAGTCTTAAGTTTATTCCCCTATAATTTGTATTTATTTCTAGCCATCTAGCTTGAAATTGGTCAAATAGCCCCCATCTTTTAACTAACAAAATGCTGTACCTTATTTGTGAGTTTTAGGAGGCTGTATGCGACTCGATCGTATGACTAATAAATTTCAGCTTGCCATCTCAGATGCCCAGTCGTTAGCACTTGGGCGTGATCATCAGTTTATCGAACCGCTACATTTGATGATGGCGCTGCTTAACCAGGATTCTGGTTCTATCCATCCCTTATTAACTCAAGCTGGTATTCGGGTGAGTGCGCTGCGCTCGCTCTTGAGCCAAGAGCTTGAACGTCTACCGCAGGTCGAAGGCACTGGCGGCGATGTACAATTATCCCAAGGGTTAATTCGTTTATTAAACCTGTGCGACAAGTTGGCGCAAAAGCGCAAAGACAAATATATCTCCAGCGAGTTGTTCGTTCTTGCGGCGCTTGAGGGCAGCGATGCGCTAGCACAATGCCTCAAAAAATCCGGTGCGACCAAAGAGCTAATGGAACAAACCATTGAGCAAATGCGTGGTGGTCAGAATGTGGATGATCCTAATGCGGAAGACCAACGCCAAGCGCTGAAAAAGTTTACCGTTGATCTTACTGAACGTGCCGAGCAGGGCAAACTCGATCCTGTCATTGGTCGTGACGATGAAATCCGCCGCACCATTCAAGTACTGCAACGTCGTAGCAAAAACAACCCAGTGCTGATTGGTGAGCCTGGCGTGGGTAAAACCGCGATTGTTGAAGGTCTTGCTCAGCGCATTGTGAACGGCGAAGTCCCTGAAGGGATTAAAAATAAACGTGTTTTATCCTTAGATATGGGTGCACTGATTGCCGGCGCTAAATATCGTGGTGAGTTTGAAGAGCGCTTAAAAGCCGTGCTTAATGAGCTGGCGCAGGAAGAAGGCCAAGTGATCCTCTTTATCGACGAGCTGCACACAATGGTGGGCGCGGGTAAAGGCGATGGCGCCATGGATGCGGGTAACATGTTAAAGCCTGCTTTGGCCCGTGGCGATCTCCACTGTGTAGGCGCGACGACTCTTGACGAGTATCGCCAATATATTGAAAAAGATGCCGCCCTTGAGCGTCGTTTCCAAAAAGTATTAGTGGATGAGCCAAGCGTTGAAGACACCATTGCGATTTTACGTGGCTTGAAAGAGCGTTATGAGCTGCATCACCATGTGGAAATTACCGATCCGGCGATTGTAGCGGCGGCGACCATGTCGCACCGTTATGTGTCGGACCGTAAATTACCCGATAAAGCCATCGACTTGATTGACGAGGCGGCATCGAGCATCCGTATGCAGATGGATTCTAAGCCTGAATCCCTCGACAGATTGGAGCGCCGTGCTATCCAGTTGAAACTGGAAGAGCAGGCATTGGCCAAAGAAAACGATGAGGCGAGCCGCCGTCGACTCGAACATTTACGTGTCGAGTTGCATGAGGTTGAAGCTAAGGCGTCGGAGCTCAATGAAATCTGGCGCACCGAAAAAGCGGCGTTGGCAGGTACTCAGCATATTAAAGCTGACCTTGAGCAAGCGCGGATGGATTTAGAAGTCGCGCGCCGCGCCGGTGATTTAACGCGTATGTCCGAGCTGCAATATGGCCGTATTCCAGAGCTTGAAAAGCAATTGGACTTGGCATCGCAAGCTGAAATGCAGGATATGACACTGCTGCGCAATAAAGTTACTGACTTAGAAATCGCCGAAGTGTTATCAAAGGCGACGGGTATTCCGGTTTCTAAGATGCTCGAAGGCGAGCGTGAAAAACTGTTACAAATGGAAGTGGCACTGCATGAGCGTGTGATTGGCCAAAACGAAGCTGTGGATGCAGTCGCTAATGCGATTCGTCGTAGCCGCGCAGGGCTTGCCGATCCTAACCGTCCGATTGGTTCTTTCTTGTTCTTAGGACCAACTGGTGTGGGTAAAACCGAGTTGTGTAAGTCGTTAGCTAAGTTCCTATTCGATACAGAATCGGCCTTAGTGCGTATCGACATGTCAGAGTTTATGGAAAAACATGCCGTTTCACGTTTGGTTGGTGCTCCTCCTGGATATGTTGGTTATGAAGAGGGCGGTTACTTAACTGAAGCGGTTCGCCGTAAGCCTTATTCAGTGATTCTGCTCGATGAGGTGGAGAAGGCGCACCCTGACGTGTTCAACATCTTGCTGCAGGTGCTGGATGATGGCCGCTTAACCGATGGTCAAGGCCGTACCGTCGACTTTAGAAATACGGTGATCATCATGACCTCAAACTTAGGCTCTGACATTATCCAAGAAGGATTCGGTCACTTAAGTTATAGCGAAATGAAGAGTGCGGTGATGAATGTGGTGACCCATAGCTTTAGACCCGAGTTTTTAAACCGGATCGATGAGTCTGTGGTATTCCATCCCTTGGATGCAGAAAATATCAAGCATATTGCTTCTATCCAAATTGCTTCATTGCGTAAGCGTTTGGCAGAGAAAGACTATACGCTGGAGATCACCGACGAGGCATTATCATTGATTGCCGAAATTGGTTTCGATCCAGTCTATGGTGCAAGACCTCTGAAACGAGCCTTGCAGCAAGAGATGGAAAATCCATTAGCGCAAAAATTACTGCGTGGCGAGTTACTGCCCGGCAAACCTATCAAGGTCAGTTGCGCTGGTCGTGAGCTGGTATTCGAGCAATAATTTACGACAATCTTTGCCGTGCAAAATGCTGCTTAACCTAAACAAAAAACCGAAGTCTTGGACTTCGGTTTTTTTTGCCTATATCGGTTACAGATAAAATAGCGGTTAGCAATAGTGTGGCATTGCCATCAAGATTTTTAGTGGTGCCTATTACAAACTCTGGGCGTTATTTTTTATTGCAAAATAGTTTGATCCGCTGTTGATTCTCAGTAATGGCTGCTTGGCGCTCTTCTTCTGTCATCGCGACAGGTTCTTTATTACCGTCTTCTTGGCGGGTGAGTTTTGTATGGGTCGTTAACACATCTAAATTATGTTTAGCGTTTTCACAAATTGCTTCTGCTTGCTTGGCATCTTTCTCTTTAATTAAAGCCGCCGATTTTTCGGACTCAGACATTTCAGGAGGCGATTCCTTCTTAACGGGAGCTATATAGCCAATTTTACTCGGTTCAAGATCATTGCTATTCAACTGCTGCGCTTGTTGTTCCTGAGTCGGTGGTTGTTGACTGTAATGAGTCACCCCGTTCTTATCGACCCAAGTGTAAATAGCGCCCGCCAGCACGGGTTGTGTGAGCAACACTAGGCATACAAAACCTAAAAATACCACGCTCAAATTTGTTTTCATTAACATAAACATCATCCCTTAGGGCACCCATCGACATGATAGTAAAATATGCTATCTTGAAGCCTACTTCCATTCCTGCTCATAGCTTTATAAGTGTATGCAAAATTCTTCTAATCAAACAGTAAAGAATAAGGGTATCTATTTACTGCCCAATTTATTCACAACCGCAGGCTTGTTTTCCGGTTTCTACGCTGTGATTGCCTCGATGAATGCCAACTTTGAAGCGGCAGCAATCGCGATTTTTGTGGCTATGATCTGTGACGGTCTTGACGGACGAGTGGCACGGCTGACGAATACTCAAAGTGACTTTGGTGCTGAATACGACAGCATGGCGGATATGGTGTCCTTTGGCATGGCTCCAGCACTGCTCGCCTATAATTGGGCCTTGGCGGATTTAGGTAAAATCGGTTGGTTGGCGGCGTTTATCTATTGCGCAGGAGCTGCATTAAGGCTTGCACGTTTTAATACCCAAGTCGGTGTTGCGGATAAACGTTACTTCCAAGGTTTAGCAAGTCCTGCTGCTGCGGCCGTTATTGCCGGCAGTATTTGGCTTGGTAATCAGTACAATCTCGATGGTAAGAATATCAGTTGGATTGCCGGATTGATTACAGCAATCACGGGGTTATTAATGGTGAGCAATTTCCGTTATCACTCTTTCAAGGAGATTGACTGGCGCGGCAAAGTGAACTTTATCGCCATCCTATTCGTTGTGGGTGTATTTGTTGTGGTTTCGGTTCAGCCAGCTTTAATCCTCTGCATTGGTTTTTATCTCTACGCCATCTCGGGGCCTGTGATCACTATTCGTACCGTGAGAAAGCTAAAAGTAGCCCATATTGTGGGTGATGGAGAGCATGAAAAGGAACAAGAAACAGCAGAGGGCACCAAGGGTTCAAAAAGTTCTACGGATAATCCTTAGTCCGACAGTTCCTACATTCTCAATCTTTTATGCCATGTTAGTTCTACGGTTCAAGAGTCGCCATTCCCTATTCTTGAACCGTTTCTCTGCACCGGACATACTCATCTATATATGTAAAAGTTTTAAAGCGCCCTTTCTTAAGGCTATTCGATCTATAGAATTTCCTGCACATCCTTTCTACATATGCCAAACTTACCAGCCCAAGTGAGAAAAATTGCAGCATATCCACCCAATACTTGAAGATTTGTTGGTTATTTGTCCACTCGGCAGGTTTTGTTAAAAAAGCGCTTGCACAAAAAGTTTCGCTGCCTATAATGCGCATCCACTGACACGGCAGACAGCGAAAGCGAGCGCGGTTTCAGTGCGAATCGAATGCAA
>NZ_JABAIP010000024.1:0-36575 GCF_012843185.1 Shewanella sp. DNRA4 | reverse complement strand
CCAACAAAACCAAAGGTATTGCTTAGAAATTAAGCTTACCTGGGATATCTTGAACCTTGGCTGAACCATAATCTTACTGCGCGTTACGCATCTCTTGGCATTGAAATCCCTGTTTACGGGAGTCAAAACCACATTTTAGACCGCATTCCCAAGGCACGTTATCGTAAAAAGATGATTGCTCTTTGGCAAAGTCTCGACAGGCCTCATAGCTATTGAAATTATCAGTTTTTTTATACTTACCTGAATCATAACCATGGGTATAAATAAAAGATGACCAAGTTTCTGGGCGCGTGTCTTTCTCCCCTGAGGAGATAAACCAAATCGAGCTGGCAAAACAGGAAAGTAGGATCAATACAAATACAGGTACAACGGGGAATTTCATTTTTAATTAGAGGTCATAAAACAGTGTGCGAAGGATAATACTTTTTTAGGTAATATGCGCGTTAAAAAGTCACAAATTAATAACTTTATCCCTTATTGGGTATTGGATACAAAAAGATACGATATCATCTGAAATTTTCTATCATATTTACTAATTTATACAAAAGCTTACTGATTATGTGCTGTTAAGGGGAGCGTTTTGCATTAAGCTCGAGTTCAGGTTAGATTTTGTACGGTATAACGCAGAAACTATTAGGCCTAGGAGGCAAATATGAAAGTCCAGTTCCTATTACTCGCCGGTGTGTTGAGTTGCAGTAGTGTGTGGGCCGCCGATGAGGCGAAAACTGACCCTGTGACTGAAGACGGAGTGGTGAAGATTGTTTGGCAAAATCCAAAAGATTTTCGTGATATTAAATCTTCGGGCGAAATTCAGTCCCGTTATGAAAAGCGTTTATTCGATACCTTAACCACAAATATCAATAAAGAAGCCGTAAAAGTCTTAAAACCGAACCAAAAGTTGGAGATGACAGTTACTGATGTCGACTTAGCGGGCGATATGCGTCCAACCTTTGGGGTGACAGCTGATGATTTACGGGTGATAAAAGATCTTTACCCACCCCGTATAACCTTTAGTTATCAAGTGCTTGAAAATGACAAAGTGATCATCGCGGGGGATGAAAAACTCTCCGACATGGGCTTTATGTCCGGCATTCAGTCAGTGAATGACAAGCCATTTATGTATGAAACAAAAATGCTCAGCGATTGGTTGAAAAAAACCGTTGCGCCTAAGTTGTAGGCATTAGTCCCATCTAAGCACTCAAGGCTTGAAGAGTCTCTTCTTGTTCTTCTAACAGGCAAAATCCGTTACTTGCGGATTTTGCCTGTTTTTTTGCCTTGGCACTTAAGGTCGATAGGCTGTGTTCATTGCAGTTAAAGGTATGGGCTGGTGTGAGTACGCCAACGCATAGGCTGATCAACTTGTGATAACAAGCCTGTCCTTGCCTGTCATCTGCCAGCATCTCTTGGGCTTGCCAATGTTCGGCACTATAGAAGAGAGGTTTATTGGTTTCAAAATCCGTCAATATCCGTTGGCAACGATCGATAAGTTGATTGCAGGTGCTGATTACCACAAAGTCATCGCCGCCCACATGGCCAATAAAGCAGTTGTCCGTCTTGTATTTCACTAATAGGTTGGCGACCTCGCAGATCACCTCATCGCCGCGGCAGAAACCGTAAATATCGTTGTAAGGCTTGAACTGACACAGGTCAAAATAGGCCAGATAGAAAGGCTTTTGCTGAGTTCTGAGACGTTTTAGTTCTTCTTGGATCGGCACATTACCCGGTAAATCAGTTAAGGGGTTGGCATGCCTTGCCATTTTGATCCTGTGCTCGGTGATCCGCTGGAGCAAATCCTTAGTGTGGCCAATCCCGAGTAATTGCCCTCGGCGCAGAATAATAAATTGTTGAGCGACGGTATTGGCGCTCTCTGAGGTCAATAACTGACTCACAATGGAGAGCGGTTCGTTAGCTTCAATTTGTAGCACTTGGTGATCCATCACCTCGCTAACCGCATGATTTTCATGAAGCGCCCGACCATAGGGGGTACTGAAAAGTTCGAGCAGAGTTGCTCGGCTAATAATCCCCAGCGGCAGTTGATCTTGCGCCACAACGACAGCTTGTAAGGTGGGTTGGGCGCTAAAGGTGTCGCTTAGGTGCTTCAGCTTGAGTGTCGGCACCACTGTTATTGCACTGGTACAGAGGCTTTCAGCGGATTCGCTATATCTTGGCTGAATTTGGGTGTTGTTAGGGACTAAGGTCGCTTTCATTGCGCGACTTGGTTGTGCCTCTGGACGTCCAAGCAAATAACCTTGGCAATAAACAATTCCTAGCTGTTTAAGTACGGCTAGTTCTTCTTGGGTTTCAATTCCTTCGGCAATCACTTTACAAGTAAGGCTTTGACAGAGTTCGACAATCGAGCGCACAAACTCTTGTTTAACTGGGGTCGAATCAATTTGGTGGATAAAGTGCCGATCGATTTTTACATAGTCGGGGGATAACTCTGACCACAGCCGTAAACCCGAATAGCCTGCACCTAAATCATCAATAGCCGTCATAAATCCTTGGCTACGATAGTGATTCAGGCAAGATTTGAGTAAATCAATGTCATCGGCGGGATATTGCTCCGACAGCTCAATTACCACTTGTGAGGGTGAAATCCCGAGTTGTTGCAACAGTTGCAGCGTCATACCTTTAGGGTGAGCCGGATCGAGCAGGGCTTTTGGGGAAATATTGATAAACAAGCGCCCTTGAAACTGACGTAGCTTAAATTGCTCCAGCGCAATACGGCGGCATAAGGTTTCTAACTCACTCAACTTGCCTTGATGCTCGGCGGTTTTAAAGAGGGGAACGGGTGAATAAAGTGGGCTGTGTTCTGGCCCACGACTGAGCGCCTCAAAACCGTGGATCTTATGTTCCAATATATTGAAAATGGGCTGAAATAGGGGGCTGATTGCCCCCTTCGCAATTATCTTATCAAGCTCTTGTGCTAGATCTAAACTCGTCATTACTTCTGCCCCCGCAACAATGTTTGCGGAGTCTATGACTTAGAAATGACAAAATGATGACAATTTGTGCGGCTGAAAATCCACTCGTGGAAATGGAATTAACTTTGCTTTTTAAAGGCGTGCAGCGTTTGCAGCAGCGCGGCCAGTTGACGCACTAAGGTTTCGAGTGCGACGGGGTCAAGGCTACTGTGTTGCTGCAATTTAGTTAAGTCATCGACCAGTTCTTGCACGTATGGCAAAAAGCGATTGCTTGAAACCATAAACCCTTGTTCGGCTGTAAAGATACTCGTGAATTTTCCATGGCCAGCTTTTTTCAATTCATCTAACTTAGCGTCGGCATCGATGGCTTGGCGATAGGCGATTTGAAGATTTTCTTTCAGTTGCTCTATAACCTTAGTGTGTGGCATAACAGCGTCTCATTGCAAAATTTGCAGGAATTATAAGGGGCAAAGGATATGGCAACAAGTCGGTGGCGACTATTACTCGTACTCTTAACTGTTACGCTGTTTGCAAGTGGGATAACTTGGGCTGCATCGACAGATAAGCCGCCATTTTATCGTGTGCAATGGCAGGGGAAATCTGCTTATCTGCTGGGCTCTATTCATATTGGTCGTGTTGATTTTTATCCTATGCCTGCACAAGTTGAGGCGGCGTTCGCCAAATCCAAAGGACTTGTTGTCGAAATCGATATGAATAAGGTTGATAGCCGCGCCTTATTGCAAAAATACGGTATGGCAAATTCAGCGCAAGGGCTTGATTGGCAAAGTAGAGATAAACAAACAGTCACTACAATGAACCAATATTGTGGGGATAAAGCGAGTTTATGTCAGTCAATTCAAACTTTCGCGCCTTGGCTACAGGCATCTCAACTTAATCTATTACGCTACAATGGCTTAGGTTTTAGCACCGATTATGGTGTCGACATGCAGTTGCTTGGGCGCGGGGATAAGCCCGTTTATGAGTTAGAGACGGCTGAGTCACAGTTTCAATTACTTGCCTCCTTCGATAGTCAAATCCAGTGGGCAATGGTACGTGAAGCTATTGATGCGCCGGATGCTGAGCTGCTCTCACTGGTTGATGCATGGCGCAGTGGTGATGAAGCCGCGCTGGATACGCTAATGCAGGAGCAACTGGGTGGCGAGGGTGATACACAGATGCTGGATAAAATTCTCTGGCAGCGTAATAAAGTGATGGCTGATGGGATAATAAGATTGATGGGTTCAGTAACTGCTAGCGAGCCTTTATTTGTGGTGGTGGGAGCGGGCCATGTGGTTGGCGATAAGAGTGTGGTGCAACTCCTTAAGCAGAAGGGCGCGAAAGTAACCGCCTGTTGGCGTGAGCAATGTGACTTATCATACTGATATTTATTGATTTGACTAAGATTGTGCTTGGGACTCTGAATTTTAACGCACTTGGTGCACTGAGTTAGGGGCAAATCATCGGGTGATTTAATAATATAGGACGCCAAGGCGTCCTATATTATTTCGCGATATTACTCAGATGCTTGGGACGTTGCAGCGCTTTGCCCTAAAAAATGCACATAACGACCGAGCGAAATATAGGGCTCGCGTTGGGAATATTCGAGCTCCATCGCTAGCAGTTTTTGATAGTCAAAATCCGCAGCTTGCTGTTTTTTCAAATAATCGTGGATCACTCGCACGCCCGACTCGCGCTGCAGGGTCATGTGCCATTCGGCAAACCATTGTTTAACATCATGGATATAAAGCGGGTGCGTTGGTGTGAGGCGTACTTTCTTCTTCACCTCTAGATCGGCGGCCACATAGTCGAAATTACCCGACACGAGTGCATGGAATCGCATCGCTTCTTTATTATAAAACATCAGCGAAAACAGCCCATTGGGCTTAAGCATGGTCAATAAGCCTTCCATGGTGGTCTTGGCATCGACTAGCCATTCAACCACGGCATGGCAGAGGATGAGATCGAACATGCCATGTTCAGCAATCGATAAGGCTTGAATGGGCGAATGTACTAAGCTGATGGCCAATGGCGTGTCGCTGGCATCGATTTGCTCTTTCGCTTGGGCGAGCATTTCGGCGGAAATATCGCACAGTACGACTTCATGTCCGAGGAGTGCTAGCTTTTGGCTGAAGTAACCAAAACCGCCGCCGGCATCTAAAATTCGTAATTTTTTATCGCCAAATTGCGCTAATGCAGGAGCAAGATCGCGCCATAGCACGGCAGCACGGATTTCACCTTTAGGCGTGCCATAAATATTCTTCGCGAATTTTTGCGCGAGTTTATCGAAATTCTTATCTTGCACGGGTTAACTAAGTTAAAGACTGGGGGCGATAGTGTCGCACAGGCGGCATATTTTCGCACTTTTCCTGTAGCTGCGATGATTGTTGCTTTAGGGGTTGAGTGTAACTTTTTGATTTTAAAGGTAGTAAAAAATCCTACTTTACTTAGGGATACCCAGAACTCGATCCTCTAGGGTATAATCATGCCGTTTTCGATAAACCTGACTCTAATATACCCAAGCGACCTGAAGATATGAGTTTCAGAGCGTCTAGGGGGCTTCAATTCAAGGCGCATCAATGAAGGAATGTGAACACCTTGTGAATTGATGCAACACCGAAGTGGAGTGCCCTAGGCGCTCCGTCTCGGCGGGTTTTAACGCTCTTTATGCTGTGTTGGTTATTTTTAACTTAGTCCACTAGGTCCGCAAATAACCGCCTTGCCTAAAGAGCGTTACATTCCCGCTGAATCCTCATCTTCAGGTTGTTTGGGTATAATTGTCCATTCGGAGAGTCAGCATCAGCCCTTTTAAGACACTGTTTTGCCTGTTTTACACTCGTGATTTTTTGATTTTCCAGATGTTATGCATCTGTCCGAGGGTATTGCTGGCTATCCGTGCATAGGGATAGTTAATTAAAAGGTACTCAGACTTGAATAATGCATATTGTGTTGAATTGAACGCGATGCCGTCGCTGTTTTCTCTTTATCGCAAGATTTTCTTTGGCCGTAAACCCGGTTGGGATCAACAGCCGCTGCCTTATATCAAGGTGAGCGCGCCCAATGTGAAGGTGTCCGAGGCAAAAGTCAGCCAATATGCGCAAGTGTGTGGTTTTGATTTCGACGGTAAAATATTACCTCCCACCTACCTTTATGTGATGGCATTTCGCCTGCACGCGGTGATTTTTACCCATGATGGCATTACCTTCCCGTTACTTGGGATGATCCATTTAAAGAACCGTATTCAAGTCTATCGCCCGACAACGGTCGATGACGTGTTTTCCCTGGAATGCGCGCTAACAACCAGCCGTGAAACTGATTCGGGCTTAGAGTTTGAATTTGTTTCTAAGGCCTTTGTGGGCGAAGAATTGGTGTGGGAATCGCTGTCGACTTATCTCTATCGCATAGAGACTGCCGGTCGTCGCGTTCGTCCACCAAAGGCACTTGAAATGGCTTGGGACTCGCCTCAATCATGGGAGTTAAGTGAAGATTTAGGTCGTCGTTATGCCAAAGCGTCGGGTGACTATAACCTGATCCACCTGCATCCCGTGCTGTCGAAACGTTTTGGTTTTGACCGAGTGCTGGCCCATGGTATGTGGTCTAAGGCGCGCTGCTTAGCGGAATTGATGCCTGAGATTGGTGAGCGCCCCTTTGTGGTCGATGTTGCCTTTAAGCTGCCGTTACTGATGCCCGCTGAAGTGGGATTTGGTTACGAAAAGTCGCCAGACAAGTGGGTGTTTGAGCTGCGAGACAGTAAAGGTCGCAGACCGCACCTCAGTGGTGAAGTACAGCTTTAAGCAGGATCAAGATAACGGCGCCGAGTGCGCCGTTATTGTTGGTGTTGTTTGAGGGGGATTTGCGGGGGTTAAGGCACGCTGTGTCCAGTTGATGCTTGCCAGATACTAAACCATTGCTGCCTATCTAGGGTGAGTGACTGTGCGGCCACCGCGGTTTTTATCCTCGCGATATTACCACTGCCAATAATCGGTACGGGTCGACTCGGTAACATCCGCACCCAAGCATAAATGACTTGGCTGATATCTTGGGCGCCAATCTCATCGGCGATGACTGCTAAGGTTTGTTGCAAGCGAATGGCCTGTGGATGGCTATTGTCAAAGATTTTTCCGCCGCCCAAACATGACCAAGCCATCGGCCGAATGCGCCGCTCCTGACATAAATCGAGACTGCCATCGTGTAAACTCGCCATCATTAGCGGAGAGATCTCCAGCTGATTAGTGACTAAGGGCTCAGTTAATCTCGACTGCAATAATGACAACTGCGCATTGGTGAAGTTAGATACCCCAAAATGTTGCACTTTCCCAGCTTGTTTTAAGTCAGCAAAGGCATCGGCCACTAGATCGGCGTCCATTAAAGGATCGGGCCTGTGGATCAGCAGCAGATCTAAATAATCGGTTTTAAGCGACTTGAGTGATTGCTCCACGCTGGCAATAATATGCGCTTTGGAGGTGTCGTAATGGTTCACGTAGCGCTCGGGACGGCAATTGAAGGCGGGTTTTATGCCGCATTTGCTCACTAATTGCATCTGCTGCCTTAATGCTGGTTTTAGCGCTAATGCTTCGCCGAACAGGGTTTCGCACTGGTATTGGCCGTAAATATCGGCGTGGTCCATAGTGGTCACACCTAGGTCTAAATATTGTTCTATCAGGTTAAGTCGCTCGGCGGGTGACATTTGCCAACTGTGCATTCGCCAAAAGCCGGCAACAAACTCTGAAAAAGTAAAAGGGGATCCGTTCATGTTGTTTCTCTTTTGGGAATCTGTATTTTGTAGGGTGAAGGGCCTTGGTCGATTTATTTGATGCAGGTTAAGGAATCGCTCATTAACCCTTTCGATGGCTATATATCTTAAAGCTAATCACCTACTATCCGCCATATTCAATCAGCGGTGGCTGATACAAACTGTTTGCACGCTTTTGTTCCGTATACTCATTTCCTATAAAAGTTTGTATACCAAAGTTCCAGAGGAAAATATTACCCATGCTAACCGATATGGAGATTTCGCGCCGTGCGCATCTAAAAGATATCGCACAACTTGGTGCAGAGTTTGGGTTGTTACCCGAAGAGATGCAGCTATTTGGTCATACCAAAGCTAAGGTGGAGCCACAAGTACAGCAGCGCTTAGCCGGGCAACCAAAGGGGAAGCTGATTATTGTGACCGCAGTGACGCCAACGCCCCATGGTGAAGGCAAAACCGTGACGACTATTGGTTTAACGCAATCGCTCAAGGCGCTCGGCAACAAAGTCTGTGCCTGTATTCGCCAGCCCAGTATGGGGCCTGTATTTGGGGTGAAAGGTGGCGCCGCAGGCGGTGGTTACGCCCAAGTGGTGCCCATGCAGGAGCTGAATTTGCACCTAACAGGCGACATTCATGCTGTCAGTAGCGCACATAATCTTGGGGCGGCGGCGATTGCTTCTCGGCTTTACCATGAGACGCGTTTGGGGTGGGCGGAATATGAGCGTCAATCGGGATTAAGGTATTTAGATATTGATCCTATGGGTATTCGTTGGCACAGGGTGGTTGATCATAACGACCGTTGCTTGCGGGAAATTGAGGTGGGATTGGGTGAAAACAACGGTCCCGCTTATCATTCAAAATTTGATATTACTGCCGCTTCAGAGTTAATGGCGATTCTGGCGCTGAGCGGCAATCTGGCGGATATGCGCGCACGTATAGGTAAGTTAGTGCTAGCCCTTAATCGTCAAGGGGAAACCATTAACGCGCAAGAGCTTGGCGTTGCAGGTGCGATGACGGCGATTATGGCGGAGGCGGTAAAACCCACTTTAATGCAGACCTTAAACGGTGCGCCTTGTCTTATTCACGCAGGGCCATTTGCGAATATTGCCCATGGCAACTCGTCGGTGATTGCCGACGATATCGCCTTAAAACTGGCCGATTTTGTGGTGACTGAAGGCGGTTTTGGCTCCGATATGGGGTTTGAGAAATTTTGTAATATCAAGGCGCGTCAGTCGGGATTAACCCCGAGCGCCGCGGTATTAGTGACTACTTTGAAAGCACTAAAGGCCAATAGTGGCCTATCGTCCGATGCGGATATTAATGCACCAGACCAAGTCCGTCTCGAGGCGGGTTTTGCCAACTTAAACTGGCATATCAACAATGTAGCGCGTTACGGTATTCCCGTTGTTGTTGCTATCAATCGTTTTGCCACCGATACGGACGCCGAGCTTAACTGGTTAATTGAGGCTGTAAGTGCTACCGCGGCATTTGGTTGCGAACTTAGCGAGGCCTTTAGCCAAGGTGAAATAGGCGCCATTAGCCTCGCACAAACCGTAATCCGTGCCTGTGAGCAGCCAAGCGAGTTTCGGTTGTTATATCCTGATGATATGGACTTAGAAGCTAAATTATCGACCTTAGCTGAAGTGGGTTATGGCGCCGCAGGGGTGAGCTTATCCGATGCGGCTAAGCTGCAATTACAGGAGCTCAACTCGCTTGGTTATGGGCATTTACCTGTTTGCATGGCGAAAACACCCTTATCCATTAGCCACGATCCTCAGCTTAAAGGTGTCCCTCAAGGCTTTATGGTACCCGTGCGTGAATTGGTTCTGCATGCGGGGGCTGGGTTTATAACAGCATTGGTAGGTAACGTGATGACTATGCCAGGGCTTGGGTTAACCCCTGGTTATTTAAAGATAGATATCACCGCTGATGGTGAGATTACTGGATTAGGTTAGTTTTTTAGCCATTTGAATGTAAAGATGAAAAGGCGCAATCAAAGATTGCGCCTTTTGTTAAGAATTTGCTTTGACGAAAGACTATTTACTGGTTTGGTAAATATGCACATCGCGCTGTGGGAAAGGAATGCTGATACCCTCAGCATCGAAGCGCATTTTCACCTCACGGGTGATATCCCAATATACATCCCAATAGTCTTCTGGTTTTGCCCAAGGGCGGACGATAAAGTCGACCGAGGATTCTCCTAATACGTGCAACTTGATGAGTGGAGCCGGTACTTTTTGCACTTTAGGATGCGCCTCAACAATCGATTTTAGTACCGCTTCGGCCTGCTCAATACTATCGCCATAGCCGATGCCAAATGTCATATCGACTCGGCGCTGGTGCTCGGCGGTAATATTGTTGATGGTATCTCCCCAAATCTTATTGTTGGGAATGATAAGTCTCTGGTTATCTAATGTTTTAATGGTGGTAGAGACTAGGCTCATATGGCTAACGCGCCCCGATACGCCAGCCGCATTAATCAAATCGCCGACATCATACGGACGATAGATCAAAATCATCATGCCTGAAGCGAAGTTGGATAGAGTATCTTGCAGGGCAAAACCGATGATCACGCCCGCGATACCAAAGCCAGCCAGTAAGGGACCTAATTCGATACCAAGCTGGGATAAAGCAATCAGTACGCCGATAGTAAATACTGCCTTGCCCGAGAGTGAGGTAAAGAAGTCTTGTAGTAACTTGCTGAAATTCAACTTAGAGTTGCTAACGGTATTACTGACTATTTTTTTCACCAGTTTGCCTGCAAGGCCAGCGACAAACAGGATCAGAGAGAAGATAAATAACTTAAAGACCAATGTTGGTCCATGATTAATGGCTTGATCTTTAGCAGTATTTAGCCATTGCTCTATTAAGCTCGATGCCACATCAATGTTTAATACGTCCTGCGTAATATCACCTGAAATACTAAACAAGGTCTTTTTCAGCAAGGCTGTGTTTTGCCCTAGTGCATCCAGTAACTCGATATTGGTGCTGAGGCTCTGGCTGTTTTGTGCTAAACGTTCTTTTAGTTGTATCACGCGACTGGTTTGCGCTGCGGTAACGTCTTTCCCTGCATTGGTGGCATCATTTACCGCATTTTGTAACTGCTGTTGGGTGTAAGTGACAAAGCTGTCGAAGTTATCGGCGCGGTTAAGCAGGAGTTGGGTGAGCTGTGTTTTTTCAGCTGTTACATCTTGGCCAATTTGGGTTAGCCAGTTTAAGGTCTCAAGCCGTTGCTTGTAGTTATTGTCTTTGTCGAGTTCACGTTTGGAGATCTCGAGTAAGGTGGCCTCATCATCCGCTGTGCCAAGTTTTTGAGACAACTTGGTGATGAGATCATTAAAGTAGTCGTTAATTTTCAGATTAAACTGCAATTGCTCTTGGATTAGAGCCAGCATAAAAGTTTTATCGTAAGTATTATCATCTAAGAGTGCTTTAATCTTATTGCGTAACTGTAAGGTCTTATTTTGAATGCGATATTCAACAATGGTGCGTAATTCACCTTGGTATTGATCTAAGCGCGCAATGTCCTCTTTAATGGCGGTCTGAAGTGTGGTTAATTCACTTTGGGTTTCGTTTGATGCCGAAGCGCTTGGGCTGGTCGTAATGGGGTCTGGATCTGCAGCGAATACCTTGGCACTCATCAGTAGCGGAAAGCTTAGGGCAAGTATCAATATTAGCGAGCGGCGCATAGACGTTATCTTCGACAAAAAGAGGTAGGTATATGATAGGTGTCGATCTAAACCCTGTAAAATATCAACAGCATAATAGACTAACAATGTTTAAAATTTGTGCGCCAGTTTACAGCTTTAGGCCATAGAATGAAGCTCTGAAACTACGACGCTAATTAGTTCGACTGAATGGGATAAGGATCTGATAAACTTAGCGCCCCATAGTTAGGAATGTACTTTACATGCTGTGCTCCCATTGTCATCAGTCGATTAAAATTGCCCAAATTACCCAGCAGCGCGGAAAGGGCTTTCACGCCCAAGTCCAATGTCCCCATTGTTCAGCGTGGCTTGGTCATAGTCCTAAATTATTAAAGTTAAAGTTGTTTGGCTTTTATGCGAGTGTTCTGACGGGCTTATACAGTTACTTCGATGCCTCGACGCGGCATTTTTTGATCCCTGTGATGATCTTCTGTGTGATGTTGCTGCTGGTGAGCCATTTTATGGATCAACTGCAAACGATTGAGGCACCAGAGAAGGAAGACGATAGCGATCAACGGCAAAAGTATCGCTAGAGATGGGATGACACTGGTTTAACCCTGTCGAGCCGTTTAGGGGCCTACCACTGAGGCTCGACATTGTTTTACAGGGTGAACCTGTTATTGAATAACCTGTTCTTGACTCTCTAATGAGTGTTCTACGTAATAAATCCCGCCCAAAATGACTGCGCCGAAAATCACTATCCCTAAGATTAATCCTAAGTTTTCACGAAAGAATGCTAGCATTTTGGTTGCCTTTTGCTGGGTTGAATAGAATTAAATATTTAGCCTGTATAACACTGGGCACATAATAGATTCACTGACTTAAGCTAATCTTAAATAACTATTTTTGCCAATAATGTGCTCTTTTTAAGGCGCAATCAGTTGCAATGGTAAATATCTTGTAACGCATTGCTTGACCATTACCTTATTGCAACTTACTAGCGGCCTGACTTAAACTTGTGCCACTTTTTACTATGGGGACGACTGAGTGAGACTAGATAGTCACTTAAGACGCACAATTTCGATATGGCTTGCCGCCGTATTGATACTGCTGTCTTTTGTTGCCTCAGCCCATAGTGTGACTCACCTTGATGATGGGGCGAAGACGCACTGTACGCTCTGCTTCCATCAACATCAGCTAAATAAAATTCTGTTCACAGCTCCGCAGACGTTAAATTTAGCGATACAGCGATTTGATGTTTGTGAGTTTGTCTTACCCGTTACCTTCTTCAAACACGTCACTGTTTACCTAAGCCGTGCGCCGCCTGTTCTCCATTAAATCAACTTTAATATTTTAACTTATTGTATTTCTTGATGACTTAACTTAGTCATCGAGTGCTAGTTGTATTTTGGAGATATCATGACTGTTTTTAACAACCGAATTTCTTTGGTGGCCTTGGCGTGCGCATTTGCTTCGCCGACGTTATTTGCCGCTGACTCAAGTTTAACCAATCCAGCGATCAGTGCGGTGCTGAATGGCTATTATCAAACGGCTGAACGCCCATTGGCAGAAACCGCCGAAGGATTTGGTTTAGGTGAAACTGAGTTGGCGATGAGTGCCAATATTGACGACATGTTCTACGGCAAAGTGACCGCCGTCGTTGAGATGCATGATGGTGAAACCGAGCTTAATCTTGAAGAAGCCTTTATCCAAACCATGGCAATGCCTGCGGGTTTTTCCATCCGTGGCGGACGTTTCCTATCGGATATCGGTTATCTAAATAACCAGCATTTACATACCGATTCATTCACCGACCGCCCGATTGCTTACCGTGCATTTTTCGGCGGCCACTACTTCGATGATGGCGTGCGCTTAAACTTTGTTGCTCCAACTGATTTGTATTGGACCATTGGCGCTGAAGCGTTCAAGGGCGAGAGCATGCGCGCCGCCGATGAACATGGCGAACGTGAGTTTAAAAATGTCGGTGTGTACACCTTATATTCAAAAATCGGTGGCGATATAGGGGATAACAGTTCATGGCAGGCGGGATTGAGTTACTTACGTAACGAAAATGGTCAAGTCACAGCCCATGAAGAAGGCGATGAGCACGAAGACGAAACTGCCGAGGAAGGTCATGACCACAGCCATGCGGCATCTTACACAGGTAAAAACACCTATGGTGCTGATTTTGTGTATAAATGGGCACCCAATGGTAACTATAAATACCAAAACCTGACGTTAAGCGGTGAGTATTACCGCGTGACTGACTTTGTGCCTACCGATCTTCATCCCGAAGATGCACCGAGCAAGGACTATCATCAAGGTTGGTATCTGAGCAGTGTGTATCAGTTCACGCCTAGCTGGTCTGCGGGTGTGCGTTACGGCGAGGTGGATACCCAAGAGCTCCATGGCGAGCATTTTCATGGACAGAAGTTAAAGGAATCTGAGGTGAGTCTAGCGTGGCATTCGAGCCATTTCTCGACAGTACGTTTCCAGTACACCAATCAGAAGGGAACTAACTTCGATGGAATCGAAGACGACAATGTTTTCACTATTCAATACATTATGTCTCTGGGGGCTCACGGTGCGCATCAATTCTAATTTTGTTAAAGTGGCCGCAGCGGCCCTGTCTTTCGCTTGTTCAGGTTTTGCCCACGCAGAGCTGAATGTGTTTGCCTGTGAACCCGAATATGCCGCATTGGCAAAAGAGTTGGCTCCAAACGCCAGCATTTATTCGGCAACCACGGCCTTACAGGATCCGCATCAAGTGCAGGCGCGCCCGAGTTTGATTGCTAAAATGCGTCAAGCGGATCTGGTGGTCTGTGCAGGTGCCGATTTAGAAGTCGGTTGGCTGCCGATGCTGCAAATGAAGTCAGCCAACGCCAAGGTTCGCTCTACCGATCAAGGGCTATTTTTCGCCGCCGATCAAATCGATACCTTAGATAAGTTAGCGAGTGTGGATCGCAGCATGGGCGACGTGCATGCTCAGGGAAATCCGCATATCCACTTCGATCCGCATCGTTTGCTTAGCGTCGCGAATGCGCTCAGCGCTAAGATGAGCCAACTTGATCCGAGTGAAGCGGCTAATTATCAAAAGGCCTTAGCGGACTTTAGCACTCGTTGGCAGGCGGCGATCCCTCGTTGGGAAGAGCAAGCCAAACCGTTAAAGGGTAAAAAGGTCATCGCCTATCACACCAGTTTTAGATATCTGTTCAACTGGTTGGGGATTGAACAAGCCGCTGATCTTGAGCCTAAACCCGGTCTAGCGCCGACCAGTGGCCATTTAGCAAGCCTGCTCAGCCGTGCCGAGCAGGGTGATATTCTTGCGGTGGTTGTGGCGTCCTATCAGGACGAACGTGGTGCTAAGTGGTTGGGTGAAAAAGCGAATCTTCCAGTACTGATGTTACCTATGTCTGTAGGTGGAAACGATAGCAGCCAAGATCTCTTTAGCCTCTACGACAGCGCGATTTCCCTCTTAAACGGGGTGAAATAAGCCTATGTTGGATCTGGAACTGATGTCGATCCTGCTGCCTGCACTGGCAGCGGGGATCTTAGTGCTCTCAACGCACATTGTACTTGGTAAACAAGTGCTTAAACGTGGGATTATCTTTATCGATTTAGCCATTGCGCAAGTCGCCGCGTTGGGAGCAATTGTCGCCCACATGGACCACAGGTTAGAAGACATGCCATTTTCTAATGTGTGGATGCCGGCCTTGTTCGCCCTTGCGGGGGCGGGATTTATCGCTTGGTTATCTAAGCGAATGGCGGGTGAGTTAGAAGCCATGATCGGTTGTTTTTATGTACTATCGGCCGTGGCTGCTATGCTATTGCTGGCGAACGATCCCCATGGTGCAGAGCTGCTAAAACAATTGATGTCGGGCCAGATCCTTTGGGTGAGTTGGTCGCAATTAGTGTTACCGACAGTGGTTTATGCAGGGGTGTTGGCGTTGATTTTTTGGCGGCCACAAATATTAAATGGCGCCGGATTCTATCTCCTATTTGCCCTCGTTATTACGTTGTCGGTTGAGCTGGTGGGCGTCTATTTAGTGTTTAGTACCTTGATTTTACCTGCACTTGCTCTGAATAAATACCAAGGTAAAAACGGCTTGTTTTACGCCTATCTGGTCGGCCTTATGGGTTACTTACTTGGTCTGGTATTATCGGCAACCATGGATTTACCGAGTGGGGCGGCGATTGTCGCAACCTTGGCAGTCAGTGCACTGGTATTTCGTGTAGGCTTAAGCAAAATGGCTACAGTGAGTCAGATCTAACGCTAGGTTTTATGCTGAGTGTTAGGCGTTGATATTGATTTAAAAGCCCATCGATACGCTTATTGCGTGAGTAACGATGGGCTTTTGTTTGATTGTTAGCAACTCAGCTAACAGATGTAAACATTATATTGAGTCCCTAGGGCTGGGTGGCTATACTGTCGCCACTTTCACCCTTGGAGTATGTCGTGCTATTAATTGTCAGATCTGTGTTGTTGGCGGTGTCATTGTTACTTGCATTTATTTTTGGTGGCTTGGTTTGCCTATTACGACCTCGTCACCGTGACAATGTACATATGTTCGCCAAGATCTTTTCATCCGCAGCGCCGATTTTAGGGCTTAAAGTCATAGTGCGTCGGCCTAAGGAAGTGCAGGATGGCCCCTATATATTTCTAGGAAATCATCAAAATAACTTCGATTTATTCACACATACTAAAGCCGTACCTAAAGGCACTGTGAGCTTAGGGAAAAAGAGCTTAGTGTGGATCCCCTTGTTTGGCCAGATCTATTGGCTGTCAGGTAATATTCTGATCGATAGAAAAAATCGCAATAGTGCTTTTGATACCATGGCGAAAACGGCGGAAAAAATTAAGCAGAATCGTCTTTCCGTGTGGATTTTCCCTGAGGGTACGCGCTCACGGGGGCGCGGACTGTTGCCCTTCAAAGCGGGAGCTTTCCACACTGCGATTGCGGCTGGTGTGCCAGTCGTACCCGTGTTGACGTCGTGCCAAAGCCATATTGATTTGAACCGTTGGGATAATGGTGTGGTGATTATTGAGATGATGGCGCCAATCCCGACTGAAGGTTTGGATAAAGCTGATGCCAAAGCCTTTTCGGCTCAGGTGCATGAGATTATGTCGGCAAAATTTAACGAGATAAATCGCGAAGCGGCAACATTAATGGGTAAAACTATCCCGGTTGATGACGTATAATAACGCCAATTTGAGCCAGTTTTATCTTAACGGAGACAAGTCCATGTCTATTGAAAGTCAGTTAAAAGCCCAATTCGCCGAGAATCGTGACATAGTGCAAGCCTTGCTCGACGATGGCTCAGAGCCAGATGCTGAATACACCATTGAGCACCATTTTTCATCGAGCAATTTTGAGCGCTTAGAAAAGGCTGCGGTTGATGCATTCAAACTTGGATTTGAAGTCAATGATGCCGAAGAAATGGAATTGGAAGATGGTTCGGTGATTTTCTGTTTTGACGCTGTTGCTTATCACAAGTTAGAAATTCCATTATTAGACAAAGCGACCGAACAGTTATTGCAACTCGCAGCCAAGCAAAAAGTGGATTATGACGGTTGGGGCACTTACTTTGTTGGCGATGAAGAAGATGAAGACGAAGAAGATGACGAACAGGACGATGGTTTTCCACATTAATACGTTGTCATAATTCTTATAAAGCAAAAGCCCATCAATGATGGGCTTTTGCTTTATTAAGCCTAATTAAGTGGAAATTGGTGCTGCATGTAGGACGCTACAATTTCGGCCTTTCTGTTTGGCCTCGTAAAGCGCTTTGTCTGAGCAGGAAATCCAACTTGAACTGCTCGTAATATGTTTGCCTATTTCGCATATGCCAAGGCTGACAGTCACTTTAATCTTCAGCCCCTCATACACTACGGTGGATTCAGCGATCTTTTCCCTCAAACGCTCGGTAAAGTTGAGGGCATCGGTGCCACTGGTATTGGGCATGACTACCGCAAACTCTTCGCCGCCATAGCGACCGACACAGTCGGTTTCTCGCAATGAGTGGCTCAGAAGATGGGCGATATGTTGAATAACCTTGTCACCTGCAAGGTGGCCGTAGGTGTCATTGATATTTTTGAAATGATCAATATCAATCATCACCAAGCTTGCTACACCGGAATAGCGGGCATAGAGATCGTACTCATGTTCCAAGCATAGTTGCCAATGGCGGCGATTATGCAGTTGCGTTAATCCATCGGTTTGACTAAGACGCTCTAACTGTTCGTTGGCGGCCTTGATCTGCAACTTATTCACGGCGATATCGGTGACATCATAAATAATCACACTGATATGGGTAATTTTGCCGGTTAATGAAGCGAGAGGCAGCAAAGTCACGTTCTGGTACATAAAATCGGCGCGCCCAGTAATTGGGCGATAGTTTTTAAACTGAAACACGTAAGGTCTTTGTTCCCAGCTAATGAAAGCTCGATTTTTAAGCATAAAAACCGATTCCATTTTTTGTTTTAACCAAGTGGCTGGCAAATCAGGGAAGCGGCTAAACAGGTTTTGACCTTTAATGGAATTGGGTGAAACGCCACTATGGTTTTCCATAAAGCCGTTCCACAGTTGGATATTATAATCGCGATCTAATACCACGAGACCCACTTCTATGGTTTGTACCATATCGATTAGCCAATGGAGTTCGTTCATTGCGCTTTGATCGTTTGACATAAGGTAAAGTCCAACTGATTAATCGAGTAAATAACCGAGTTTGTAGCTCAGTGTCGGAATAGAGTCTTCGGTAAATAGCAACAGTAAGTCGCATTGAATATTATGATTTTCAATACGATAGTTGATTTCCATCGCTAATGTTCTGTGCCATTTTTCCGAATTATCATGGATAAGATCATTCACTGTACAGTGACGGCCCAACACCACAGGATGGGCTTGGCTGAATTTCATATCGAGTTGTTCTGAGATCCCATTCAGGAATGCACCAATCAATACGTTTCCAGTGTCGATCAGTACTTCAATCTCGGTATTCTTATCCTCAGGATTTGCAACCCCCATGAGCTTGGCCATATCTTTAAAGCTTGAATCATGGAATAACAACAGTGCTTCACCCGCAACTCCTGCTCCAATAAATCCTTGGCAAAGTGCTGAAACAGTTGAGCTTTCTTCTGTTGCTTTCAGAGCCATGGTCAGTTCGCTGACTTCGAGCACGTTCACATTGGGGATAGGTAATAGGACAAATACGTCGAGTAATTTGGCGAGCAAATCGGCTGCACGGCCCATGGCAACGTTAGCGATCTCTTGGCAGGCATCACGCATATCGACTTTGATCATCGGCGTGTCTTCCACCTGATCTTTCTGCGTTAGGGTAAGAATGCCGTACTCTTGGAGGATATTACTGATGGCATCAGCACTGACGGGTTTTTGGATAAAGTCCAATGCGCCTAGAGCTTTAACACGTTCATGAGCTTTGATTTGTATATCACCCGAGACCACAATGATAAGGGCGGGGAGATCGTTTTGTTGAACGGTTTGTAGTACTTCATAACCATCCATTACGGGCATATTGAGATCGAGGAAGACCACTTCGCCTTTACCTGCGCGAATGGCATCTAACCCTTCGGCACCATTGGTCGCGTAGGTTATCTCGACATCCCATTCTTTGGGAAGGGTGCGAGCCATTTGTTTACGCGCCATAGCGGAATCGTCACAGATGAGTACAGAGATTGTCATGCTGACTACAGATCCTTATTTGCCCATTTATTGAAGATAACACTAATTCTTCATGTTTGAGTGACGAATTATGTGCTTCGGGCAAGTTTGATTTACATCATCTATATATAACTTATAGATTTAATTAGCTAATTTTATTTATCTTGCCATTAAATTCTAAAGGCATAGTGCGATTAAAATTGTGGTTAGCTAAGTTAACTTCGTTATTTATCGCAAAAAATCTCGATTTTGCGACCATCTATATGCTTAATCCATCAACAGATGTCTACAGTATCGATCCTCTATCATGCACAGGTATACATGCTGTAGGTAAGCGGAGTTGCTAGAGATGCATTTTGTTCAAATTAGACGCTGGCATGGGCTGAACAGCATCGTAAATTTATTCTAACAGCTTCATAAATCAGAATTTGTTAGGTTTTAGATTGCAGCCTAACATAATCGCACACTAATACTTAACGGTGACTGACAATATTTTGACTAAAGTCAAAATTTGGCCTTATGTTACATGTTTTGGTTAATCATGCCAAACATGTTAACATTTGTTCTGGACTGACCAGTAGCAGGATATTTCATGGGTGAGCGTTGTGTGCAAGTTACGGTTGAGAATGGCATCGCAAATGTTGTGCTTAATCGTCCAGAAAAGTTCAATGCAATTAATTATTTGATGTTTAGCGAACTCGATAAAACCATCAAAAGGATTAAATCAGATCCGAGTATTCGGCTAGTAATTTTATCTGGCGCTGGAGGTAATTTTAGTTCTGGCTTGGATGTCAAAAGCGTGATGTCTGCGCCGATGCAAGCAGTTAAATTGCTGTTTAAAGGGTTGCCAGGCAATGCCAACCTAGCCCAAAGAGTATCCCTTGGCTGGCAGCGTTTACCTGTACCCGTTATCGCGGTATTGGAAGGCTGCTGTTATGGTGGAGGAATGCAAATCGCTTTAGGTGCGGATTTTAGGATAGCAAGCCCTGACAGTAAGTTATCCATTATGGAGGCCAAATGGGGGCTGGTGCCCGATATGGCAGGCCTAGTGGCATTGCGGCAAATTATGCCAAAGGATCAAGCGATGTTACTCAGTCTCACGGCAAAAGTGCTCTCTGGCGAAGAGGCTAAAACCTTAGGTTTAGTGACTCAGTTAAGTGATAACCCAATGTTAAGCGCGCAACAATTGGCGGAAGAACTCCTCAATACCTCCCCCGATGCGGCTGCGGCAATTAAGCTGAGTATTAACCGCAGCTGGACTGCTTCGGTCCGTGCGTTGTTATGCCGCGAGTCATGGAGCCAAGTGAGATTGCTGCTTGGCAAAAATCGTACTATCGCTGCGGTTCGTCAGTTAAAAGATCCCACTAAACCCTACAAGGATCGCCAGTCTGGCTGGTAACTTGGTTGATGCCCTTAGCGAGAAAGCCATGGTAAAGACTTCCTCAATGCTGAGGCTGCGTTGATGTGTCGAGCTTTATTTTTGTTCTAGCAAGCCGTGCTCGTAAAATCAGGGGATTCAAATCTCAATAGGCGCCGCTCATTCGGGCGGCGAATCCTCTAATGGCCGATAAACAATTCTGCCAAGCGCTTTCATTATCCAGATTCAATGCCAGCGTTGTCTGCCGATAATTGGGTGCCTCTAAGGTCACTGCCAGCGTTTTACGTTGTTCAGCCGTTTCTAATGAGGCGGGGTGACCATCGGGTGATTGAATATCGAGTATCGGCATCGTGAGTTTAGCGAGCTTCTCAGCTATGGCTTGGTTTCGCGTTTCGTCTTCACTGTAGGGATTGATGACAATCAATACATCGGGATCGGCAATTTTCTTTTGGCTTAATAGGCTTATCAATAATCCAGCACTTTGATCGGCGGTGATCAGCACACGTTTACCAGGATAATCGCTACCAACGCTGTCGAGCTGTGACATGCTTTTAACGAGAAAGTCTTCTTGCTCAAGGAGATGCTTATTACTGTCTTCAGGCTTTACCTTTTGGCTCGGTTTATTAGACGGGCTGCTGAGCTGCGCAGACCCAGCGGTAGTCACCTCGGTCGCAGGGGTGGCAAAATTGGGTGCTGGCGGTTCTGTCGGCGGTGTGAGACTTAAACTCGCCCAACCAGCCGCATTAATATTACGTCGGACAAAGGCCATTAATCCGGGCGCATCGGCGGTGCCATTAGTGGCGGGTAAAATAATGGCTGCACCGAGTTTTTTTCGGCCTTCCCATGAGCGGACTAAGAGTTCAAGTGGTTGGTCATCTATGGTGATTTGTTTGATCTCATTGGCGGGTAAATAGCTGCTCGCTCTTTTAGCGGGCGTCGGTTTGTTAGGATTAGACTGAGCTGCTTCGGCGCTAGGCTCGGGAGTTTGGCTACTGGGATCGGCGGCGAGTAAGCTCGCACTGGCGAGAGCTAAGGTGAGGCTCAATACCGAGAGAATGATACGCGCCATAGAATTGATAACCACCTGTGTAGTCTTATAAATTCAATTAGCTAGAGTATAACCTTAAGCTGCGTAGCAGAAGTAATTTTTGCTTGAGCTCGTGACGGCGACCGCGCACTGCTGCGCCTGGACAGACTTATGCGAAAAAAATGTTTATACAACAGAGAAAATAAAAACGCCCAGCGATTGGCTGGGCGTTTGTGTTTTAGCTTAAGCGAGCCGGATCAGGCTCAGTTTAATGCCAATCAAGATTAAACATGGCTAACTAGGACCATACGAATCGCATCAAGCTGCAACTGACTCGCATCGAGGTAAGTGGTCAGCTCCCGCATTTGGTTGCGTAGGTATTCTAATTCTTCCTCACGGATATTGGGGTTGACTGCTTTGAGGGACTCTAAACGTTCGAGTTCGCCTGTGAGTTGGCTGGTCATCTTCTCGCGCGCTTGAGCCACTAACTCATTGACGGCCACTTGGGCATACTCTTCGCCTTTAGCAAATAACGGATGCAGAATTGGCTGTGATGCAGTGACTAACTTGCTAGCAATATGACGGTTTACCGCGCTTAACTGTTTGTCAAAACTGCTGTAATCGACCTTGGCTGACAGATCGTTGCCATTTTTATCCAGCAGAATACGGATAGGCGTAGGCGGTAGATAACGATAGAGCTGGCTCGATTTAGGCGCCGAGGCATCTGCCATATAAATCAGTTCTAAAAACAGGGTGCCCGCAGGCAATGCCTTGTTTTTTAATATCGCAACACTTGTAGTACCGGTATCCGAGCTAGTGATCAAGTCGAGGCCGGTTTGCACCAGTGGATGCTCTTGGGTGATCAAGGCAATATCATCACGGGAGAGTGCGGTATCACGGTCGAAGGTGACGGTAACGCCATCCTCATGCAGGCCCGGATAAGTCGGGAACATCATATGCTCGCTCGGACGTAGGATGATCGAGTTTTCGCCTTTATCTTCCTGGTCGACACCGATAATGTCCCACAAGCGGATCACCGAACCGATCAGCTTAGTATCTTGATCGCTTTGGGCTAAACGCTCGACAATCGCTTTGGCTTTATCGCCGCCATGGGAGTTGATTTCCAGCAGTTTATCACGGCCTTGTTCCATGGCGTGTTTCAGTTCTTTGTAACGGCTTTGGGTGTGATTGAGCAGATTGGTTAGCTCATCTTCATCACCGCCGACAAGGACATTTAACAATTCTTCGGCAAATTCACTGAAAAGTATATGGCCGCCAGGGCAGGTAAGCTCGAAGGCATTTAGACCTTGGTGATACCATTGGAGTAAACGCTCCTGTGCCGTATCTTGCAGATAAGGCAAGTGAATTTGGATATCGTTCTTTTGACCAATACGGTCCAAACGGCCGATACGCTGCTCCAATAAATCTGGGTTTAATGGCAGATCGAACAGCACTAAGTGGCTGGCAAACTGGAAGTTACGACCCTCGGAGCCGATTTCTGAACAGATTAATGCCTGAGCGCCGCCTTCTTCTTGAGCAAAGTAAGCACCCGCTTTATCGCGCTCGATAATCGACATGCCTTCGTGGAACACTGTGGCTTGAATGCCTTCACGGGTACGCAGGGCTTCTTCTAAGCTCAGGGCAGTATCGGCGCCACTGGCGATAATCAGCACTTTCTTGCTGCGGTGCGACTTTAAAAACTCGATTAACCAATCCACGCGAGGATCGAACTTCCACCAACTTGCGCTGTTGTCTTCAAATTCTTGATAGAGTTTTTCAGGGCTTAAGGCTTGTGCCGCTTTCGCTTCTAAGGTCTTACGGCCGCCCATCATCTCATTTACGCGTGCAGCGGTAAGATACTGCTCAGGCATCGCATGGGGATAGGCGTTGAAAATACGTTTCGGAAAACCTTTTACCGAGGCGCGGCTGTTGCGGTAAAGCACGCGGCCAGTGCCGTGGCGATCAAGCAGTTCTTGCAGTAATTCGCTGCGGGCAGCTTGTTGCAATTCGCTGTCGATGCCTTCGGCTTGAATTAACCGAATGCTCGGCGCTATGTCTTTTTCGCTGAGTAATTCGGTTAAGCTGTTGATAGCGGTATCAGATAATTTGCTTTCGCCCGCTAAAGCTTCGGCGGCGATGGCGACATCTTTGTAGCTGTTTTCTTCAGCAAGGAAGGCGTCGTAGTCATAGAAACGATCTGGGTCGAGTAGGCGCAAGCGCGCAAAATGGCTCTCGTGACCGAGTTGATCCGGTGTTGCGGTCAGTAATAATACGCCCGGTACGACTTCGCTTAAGGCTTCAACCACTTGGTAGGCGCGGCTTGGGGCGTCTTCGGTCCACTCTAAATGGTGTGCTTCATCAACCACTAACAGATCCCAATCGGCATCGAGTGCTTGGTCGAGACGTTTCTTTTTGCGCAGTAATTCGAGTGAACAAATCACTAACTGTTCGGTATAGAAAGGGTTGTCATGGTCGGCAAAGGCTTCAACGCAACGGTCTTCATCAAACACCGAGAAGCGCAAGTTAAAGCGGCGCAGCATTTCCACTAACCACTGATGGCGCAGGGTATCCGGCACAATAATCAATACTCGTTCGGCACGGCCTGTCAGCAGTTGTTGGTGGATAATTAACCCTGCTTCGATGGTTTTACCTAAACCCACTTCGTCGGCCAGTAACACCCGCGGCGCATAACGGCGACCCACTTCATGGGCGATCCACATTTGATGGGGAATAAGACCGACGCGTGGCCCTTGTAAGCCGAGTAAATCAGAGGTCGCCAGTTGATTGCGCAGTAACTGGCATTGATAACGAATGCCGAAACGGTCGAGGCGGTCAATCTGACCCGCAAACAGGCGATCCTGCGGTTTGTTAAAGCGAATATTGTGGTTTAACAGTGTCTCACGCAGGCTGGCTTTTTCGCCTGTTTCGCTGTGGATACCGTGGTAGACGACGAGGCCGTCTTTTTCGGTGAGTTCTTCGACCGAGAGACTCCAGCCTTCATGGCTTTCAACCGTATCGCCAGGGTTGTATATGACGCGGGTCAGCGGGGCTTCGTTACGCGAGAACATACGGTTCTCACCAGTCGCAGGGAATAACACTGTGACCATGCGGCCTTCAACTTGTACGACTGTTCCTAAACCAAGCTCTGACTCGGTATCACTTATCCAACGTTGTCCTAAGGCAAACGGCATCTTAAATTCTCATCTCTGGGCGGACTCTAACAAAGGGCGCGTATGTTATATCAATACTAGGGATATTTGAATCGCCCTCTCAACCGTTAGAGACTAATTCTCCACACAGCAGATTACAAATTGAACAGTGAAGAAAATTCTCTGTTGCAGCTCGAGGTTTTGTCATGCTTCTGTCATATCGAGGGACCTACACTGCTTTCGAGTCTCTGATGATTTGGTTGGCATTCATTGAGAATGGTGCCAATATTAGTGTAAGCCGCTAGCTATCTTTATTCGGTAGAGGCTTGAACTTAAAGATCATTCTTAACCTAACGCCAATCAGCAAAGGAGCCATATCCACTCACTGGGAACGAGATATAACATAAAATAATCGAGCACTCTGGAGGCGCCATGGAACAAGACGACAGAAAGTTGTTTGTACTGGATACCAATGTGTTACTACATGAACCTTTGGCGATCTATTCGTTTAAAGAGCACGATGTAGTCATTCCGATGACTGTGCTAGAAGAGCTAGACCAGATTAAAGATCGAAAGAGTGATGTGAGTCGCGATGCGAGAGTCGCCATTCGGGCATTGGAAGATACCCTCGGCGGCGATACAACACCTGAACAAATTATTAATGGCGTCCCTTTGCCAAGTCGAGAAGGGCATGCCGATGCAATAGGCTCACTTTCTATTTTCCCTGACCATCTTGTCGATTTTACCTTAGGTGCCCTGCCGGGGGATGGCAACGATAACCGCATTATCAATACCGCACTACATCTACAAAATCTTCACCATCCACGCACTGTGGTACTCGTCACTAAAGATATCAATATGCGTCTTAAGGCCAAGGGCGCGGGTATTCAATTGGTTGAGGATTATCGAACCGACCAGCTGATCGACGATATTCGTTTCCTCAGCAAGGGCTTTTATCAGTTCGAAGGTAATTTTTGGGAGCATTTAAACAAAGTGTCCACCGAGCGCCACGGTCGGCATACGATTCATGAAGTCCCGCTGAAAGATTTAGACAACGAACCTTTCTACATTAACCAGTATCTGATTGATACCGAATCTGATTTTTGTGGCCGCGTCACCGAGCGTAGCGATACCCATCTGCATATTTTAGATCTGGGCCGCGAGCGCTTAAAAAACCTCGAGGCTTGGGGCGTTAAACCTAAGAATGTTTACCAAGGCATGGCGCTGCAAGCCTTGCTCGATCCCGATATCGATCTGGTGATCTTAACGGGGCCAGCGGGTTGCGGTAAAACCTTACTAGCAATGGCGGCTGCGCTTGAGTTGGTAGTGGAGCGCAATCGCTACGATAAGGTGATTGTGACTCGTAATACGCCGGAAATTGCCGAATCGATAGGTTTTTTACCCGGCACCGAAGAAGAAAAGATGATGCCATGGCTCGCGGCCATTACCGATACTTTAGAAGTGCTGCACAAGAATGATGTCAATCCGACCGGCAGTTTGAACTACATCATGGAGAAGGCGAATATCCAATTTAAGTCGATCAACTTTATGCGCGGCCGCTCGATCCAAAACTCCATTGTGCTTTTGGATGAATGTCAAAACTTAACGGCGTCGCAGATCAAAACCATGATCACTCGGATGGGAGAAGGTACAAAATTGATTTGTTGCGGTAACTTAGCGCAGATCGATTCGAATTATCTCACCGCAGTGACCTCGGGTTTAACCTACATAGTGGAACGTTTTAAAGACTTTGAAGGCAGTGCAAACTTATACCTGAATGGCGTGGTGCGTTCACGCTTAGCTGAATACGCTGAAGAACATCTCTAACCATTAACTAAATTGTTACAAAAGGTCTCACTTGTGGGACCTTTGTTTTTAGCCATTTCTATGATTTTTCAGTTAGCTAATCATAGACTTTGCCAGTCTTAGTATGGCAATTATTTGATGTGACTCGGGGTTTCTTCCTGCTAATATAAGGACCCATAAATGAACTCCGTAACTTTTGCCACCGATGGCTAAATCAAGTGCTGCAATCAAGGGTAGTGGATGAAATCGAGTGAGCCGGATCTCCAGCTAAAATCGCCGATCCAAAAGAATTATAACCGTGCCGTTTTTTATACTTATATCGGTGTAATTGTCCTGTCGTTGCTGACGGCGTGGATGTTTTTCGATCGCCAGAAAAGCCAGCAGATGGATCAGCGTGAAGAGCAGGTTGAACGCCATGTATTGCAAATTGACTTACTACTAGAGTCGAGTATTCGTGCGGTGAAGAGCTTGCGGGATGTGGCTGTGGATCACCTACGTTTAGGTGAGTTAGTGCGTAAGGATCGCTTACCGCAGTACGGCAAATTTAACGAAAGTGGTCAGTATTTTACCTTAGAGCCTAATTACGCCAAAGGTGGCAAGCCATTCACTAATATGGGGCGGATCACGGGCGCGGGTTCCCTCGATGGTCGCAGTGATAAGTTCTACCAAGAGCTGGAAATGCTGTTCGAGTTATCGCTGTCTTTCCCTGTGGCCAAAGAAGCCGCACCCAAAGCCTCGGCAATTTATTATCTATCGCGCCAGCGGATGATGTCCTACTTCCCTTGGACCAATGATGATCAACGTTTTAGAGACGAGTTGCTCAATAAAAAACAATTCCAATACGCGACGCCAGCGATGAACCCGCAACGCAGCGTGTTTTGGAGTGAGGCCTACGTCGACTCCACAGGTAAAGGCTTATTGACCACCTTAGGTGTGCCCGTTTACCTCGACGATGAGTTTATGGGCTCGATAAACCTCGATATGACCTTAGCCTCATTGGCGCGGCAAATTCGGGTGTACTTCAAAATGCCGGGGACGGTGATCCTGCTCGATCAGCAGAATAATATTTTATCCCACAGTGATTTTGATGGCTCTGATATCAATCGGGTGTATCACATCAGCCAGCGCATTCCTTCTGAGCTGCATTCGTTGCCTGAGTCTGAATTATTCGACGCCCACGAAGGCATTATTCGTAACGGTTACTATATTCACTCGGTTGCGCTGCATAATGCGCCTTGGCGCTTGTTGTATCTGCAAAATGAAGACGACCTGTTTCAAGATTCGGTCGAAAAACTGCAACTGACCTTTATCCTTGTGGTCATCGCTCTGTCGGTGCTGGTGACCATAGTACACTGGCAAACGCGCCGCTCTTTTGTGAGCCCTGCATCGCGGCTGTTATCCCACTTAGAGGGCTGCTCCCAAGAACCGCGTAAATCGCCGGAAAAAATCACCCCTGGTTGGGAGCCTTGGTTCCTATTGGTCAGCCGCATTTTTGAGGAAAACAAGCAATACACTCACCATCTGGCCGAGCAAAATAAACGACTCGATAAACTGGTCGCGCGTCGTACTGAGCGGTTAAAAGATGCTACCGAGCGCCGCGAACGTGAATATGCGTTATTGCGATCCTTACTCGACTCCATCCCAGAAGCCATTGTCTTTAAAGATAAAGAGGGCAATTACCTCGGCTGTAACAAGGCCGCCGAGCGGATGTTGGGTTACACCGAAAGCGAGATGATCGGTCTGTCGTCGGAGGATTTAACCTCGCCAGAGATGGGCATTCGTATTCGTGCCGAGGATGAGCAGATCCTAAAAGATCGCACGCCGCTGCGTTATCAAGAGAAGGTCGAGTTAGCGGGTAAACCTGTGTTGCTAGATACCCTTAAATTGCCTTTTTACAATCGCCGTGGCGAGCTGCAAGGCTTAATTGCCGTGTGGCGCGATGTCACGCGTGAGTACGAGTCCGCCGAACAGTTACGTCTGTCGGAAGAGCGTTACCATTTAGCGATGGATGCGGTAGAGGATGGTCTATGGGACTGGTATCTGGATTCGGAACATATTATTTGCAACCCATCCTATTATTCGATGCTGGGGTATAAACCCAATGAATTCCCTGCGTTAGTGTCGGCTATCGACCAGCTAACACACCCCGACGACAGAATTCGGGTCGAAGAGTACCGTAATCAGTATCTGCAAAACCCGGTCGATGCTTACGAAATCGAGTTTCGGATTTTAGGTAAAAATGGCAGTTATCACTGGGTGCTTTCCCGTGGACGGGTAGTGGAATTTACCGCCGATGGTCAGCCTAAGCGTATGGTCGGTACCCATAAGGACATTACGCGCCATAAGAGTAACGAAGTGGCGCTGTTGGAGGCGAAGCAGGATGCGGAATTGGCCAACCTGTATAAGAGTGAATTTTTGGCGAATATGAGTCATGAAATCCGCACGCCAATGAACGCTATTATCGGTATGTTGCAGTTGGCGCAGCGCACCTCGCTGACGGCGCAGCAGAAGGATTACCTCGAAAAAGCCGGTTTCTCGGCGCAGTCGTTGCTGCGGATTATTAACGATATTCTCGACTTCTCTAAGATTGAGGCGGGTAAGTTAGAGTTGGAGCGGGTGCCGTTCCCATTGGATAAAGTGCTCGATCATGCCCTCGATCTCAACGCGCTTAAGGCGCAGGAACAAGGCGTTGAATTATTGCTGTATGCGCCAGTGACGGCAGGGCTCATTCTTAAGGGCGATCCACTGCGTCTAGGCCAAGTGCTGATCAATTTGTTGTCGAACGCGGTGAAGTTTACCCAATCCGGCGAGATTGAATTGGGATGTGAAGATGTCGGCGAGCGTGATCACCGGATTACCTTAAAATTCTGGGTGCGGGATACCGGTATTGGGATCAGTAAAGATCAGCAGGAAAAGTTATTCGATGCCTTTGCCCAAGCCGATGGCTCGACGACCCGTAAATACGGCGGCACAGGCTTAGGTTTATCGATCAGTAAGCATTTGGTCTCCATGATGGGTGGCAAGATGCAAGTGCAGAGTGATTTAGGCGTCGGCAGTACCTTTAGCTTTACCATCAGTTTTGAAATTGCCGAAGAAGCTAAAGTCGAGCCCTTAGTCGTGCCTGAAAAACTCAATAATTTACGTACACTTGTGGTGGATGATAACCCAACGGCACTGCAAATTTACTCAGCGTTGATGCGCGATTTCCACTTTGAGGTGGATACTGCCGCGAGCGGCGCCGAGGCGCTGTACAAGTTGTCGCGTGATCCTATCGATTTATTGTTGCTCGATTGGATGATGCCAGAAATGGATGGCAGTGATGTGATTAGCGCCATCGATACCATGGTGGCCGAAGGTCGGATCGCGAAACGGCCAATCATTATTATGATGACGGCCTATGCGGCTGAACCTTTGCAACTTGAAGTCGATAGTGCCAATGTGTTTGCTGTGTTGCAAAAGCCCTTTAAGGCCTCGAGCTTGTTCGATGAGATTATTGCCGCCTTTGCCGACGAGCCAAGGCTCAATGTCGCACAGCCTATTGCTGAAGTGGCTGTCGAAGAAGGTGAGCACACAGGTTTAGTGCTCTTGGTTGAAGATAACTTTATCAACCAACAGGTCGCGACAGAGCTGTTAAAGAGTGCGGGTTACGAAGTCGTCGTCGCAGGAAATGGCCAAATTGCGTTGGATATTATCGACTCGCGGCCCTTTGATGCGGTATTAATGGATATTCAAATGCCAGTAATGGATGGTTTAACGGCGGCGCGGGCACTGCGTGAACGTTACAGCGCTGATGCCTTACCGATTATCGCCATGACAGCCCATGCGATGTCTGGAGATCGGGAAAAGAGTCTCGCCGCAGGGATGAATGCCCATATTACTAAGCCTATCGTGCTATCCGAATTATTTGAAACCTTAACCCATTGGATTAAGCACAAACATAATCACCATTAATTGTTCGCCCGGGGCCAGTGATGGCCCCGCGTGGTTAGTTTCATAGCGTGACCACGTAGACAGCCAGTTCAGGAGGAAAGATGAAACCCCATAGCCTAGCCCTCGCCATCCTGCTCTTAGGTTTGCCAGCCCTTAGCTTTGCCGCTACTCTGCCAAGCACTAAAATTGTTAAACAAAGCCAAGTAGCCAAGGGATTTCTCAATTTTTACTATGAACCGAGCGAAGGGGAGTTATACCTTGAGGTGAGTCGCCTCAATCAACCCTTTCTCTTGGTGACTAGCTTGCCTGAAGGGGTCGGTTCTAACGATATCGGCTTAGATCGTGGCCAGTTAGGTCAAACCCGCATGGTGCAGTTTGAGCGCCAAGGCCCTTATATCCAACTTAAGCAACTAAACACCCAATATCGCGCCAATACCCAAGATGCCGCCGAAAAGCGAGCAGTAGAGGAAGCCTTTGCCGATTCGGTATTGTGGCAGGGAAAATTACTCGAAGGTAAGCCGGATATGGTGGCGATCAGTGAGCTAGTGCTTAATGATCTGCACGGTGTCTCACATGTGCTGCAACAGACGGGACAGGGCAATTATCATCTCGACTTAACCCGCTCGGCGATTTTGCCCGCAGGAGTTAAATCCTTTGAAAACAATAGCGATGTAGATGTGCAATTGACCTTTAAGGGCGATGTTGCTGGCGAGCAAGTCGCTAAGGTCACGCCCGATGGCACCTTTATGTCAGTACGGATGCGTTATTCTTTTGTTGAATTGCCAGACGAAGGCTATCAAGTTCGCGCCTATCATCCGATGAGTGGCTATCTATCCGATGAGTACCGCGACTATGCGACGGATTTTTCTGAGCCTCTGGTGCAGCGGTTTATTTTGCGCCACCGCCTGCAAAAGGTGAGCCCAGGCCCTGCGCCTAGTGAGGTGGTTAAACCTATCACCTATTACCTCGACCCAGGTGTGCCTGAGCCTATTCGCTCGGCACTGCTCGATGGCGCACGCTGGTGGGAAACAGCCTTCACCCAAGCGGGGTTTATCAACGGTTTTAAGGTTGAACTGTTGCCGCCCGATGCCGATCCGCAGGATATCCGTTATAACATGATCCAGTGGGTCCACCGAGCGACGCGAGGCTGGTCCTATGGCGCAGCGCTCACCGATCCGCGTACTGGCGAAATCATCAAAGGCCAAGTGACCTTAGGGAGCTTGCGGGTACGCCAAGATTATTTGATTGCCAAAGGATTAACCGCAGGGTGGCAGGATAGAGCGGCGGCAGAGAAGGTCGCTAATGAGCTGGCATTAGCGCGTATTCGGCAACTTGCTGCCCATGAGGTCGGTCATACCTTAGGATTAGATCATAACTTTGCTGCCTCAACCAATCAGGATGCCTCTGTGATGGATTACCCCCATCCCAAGATCCAGCTGAAAGGCAATGATATTGATATTTCAGCACCTTATGGCGTTGGTGTCGGGCCGTGGGATAACTTTACCATCGCCTACGGTTATAGCGATGAAGGCGATGTGACTGCCCAGTTGGCGCTGCAAAATCAGTTGTTGGCCGAGGTCGCGCGTAAGGGACTGCGTTACATCGGTGAAGCCGACTCACGCCAAAAGGATGCCAGTCACGCCTATGCAAGTTTGTGGGACAGTGGTGATGCTCCAATCGCTCAACTATTGGAGCTAAATCGCATTCGTGCCAAGGCGATTGAAGGTTTCAGTCGAGCGGCCTTATTGCCTGGCGAGCCGCTTGGTGAATTGGTCGATGCTTTTGTACCTATCTATTTACTCAATCGTTACCAAATCGAGGCTGTCGCAAAATTTATTGGCGGCACCGACTATCACTATTTGTCTATCGGTGAGGGCGGTCGCTGGAGCTATATAGCACCGCCATTACAATTGTCGGGTCTCGATGCGTTGTTAAGCACCTTAGATGCAGCAAGTCTAACGGTCCCACAAACATTGTTAGACACTTTAGTCCCTAAAGCGGGTAATTATCAGCCAACGCGGGAGTCGTTTGAATCGGGGCTTGGGGTGACGAGCGATCCCCTTGGCATGGCAGAAGTGTCTGCTCGCCACACGGTAAGCTTACTGCTCATGCCAAAACGCTTAAATCGTGTGAGCCAAGCGGCGATGGCCGATAATGAGCAACTCTCGGTTGAGACGCTACTGAATAAGTTGTTTGCCGCGACGTTATATCAGGAAGATAAGCTTGGCTTAGTTGAAGGTGTGTGGATGCGCGTTAATGCGGTGGTGATCGATGAACTCTTGTCGACCTACCATGATCCGCAAACTGCGCCAGAGGTTAAGGCTGCGCTCTTTGAACGTGCTCAATTTGTGATAAAGCAGCTCAAAGCCAAAGCTAACCGAGCCAATGCTAAAGTGGCTGCCCACTATAACGGATTGGAGCAGGGCCTTAGTGCGGGGCTTTTGGATGCTAATAAAAAACTTATCCCTAAGCCCTTAACTTTACCGCCAGGCTCACCTATCTAGTCTAGGTTGGGCCGTCAGCATAATAGGCGCTAGCGAATAGAATCGTTAAGCGCCTATTTCTTTTGGATTTTTAGGATAAAAATACTCGGGCTTACGTTCAATATGGGTAAAGCGACGGGTATTTTTATAGGGCAGTTTCATAAAGCCGGAAACGCCATGACCTTGAATTTTACCGACATAATGCAAAATGCGGTCGAGGCTGGCGCGAAACGCTGCCTGTTTACGCGGATTGAGCAACTTTAAGTAGCTGTGGATCTTTAAGTGGTTCGGTAGGGCTTCAAAAATAATGCAACCCGTATGGTGGATTTGGTTGATCCTCGCCAATTCCTCCATGATTTCGTTCGGTAGTTCAAGGTTTTCATCCGGATCTTTACCATCTTCAAAGTAAGAATGCAGCCGCGATTTATCCTCGAGGGTTGGCACATCACCCACTTCAAAGGGCAGTTGTAAATCGGCACTGGCGACAAAAGGTTCGTGAATGTTTTCACGCTCGATATGTAGCGTATCTCTGGCGTTAAAAAAGCAGGCCTTAAAGACGCCGATCCGTTTAATTCCCCGTGCGAGGGTCACCATATTATTAACGGCGATGATGAGCGCGCTTTTTTGTTTGGCATCGTAAATGGCAAGATTAGAATCAATAAACACGCCGGTTTCTTGCCAATGAATCGCTAGTCCGCCCACGATCGGATATTGGCCTAGACGACCCACGGCGGCGATAAAGCCCTTTTCAGTATCGCCCATACCGGCTAAGAAGTTGCGATAGTATTTTTCGAGTTGAATATCGTCCATCTTGGCGATGGGATCGTAAGCATTATGTTCTTTTAAGAATGATTTACGCGAACTGTAACTGACGGTTTCGACATCTTTTTCACGGGATTGGACCCAGACGGGGATGTCCCCCATCAGCTCAGCTTTTGGCAATTCAGGTAAGTGCAATCTATGGCTGTGGCGCATGCTTTTGAGAAAATAATCTCCCGCTAGATTGCGCTGCACGGCATCACTACTGAGCATGCCTTCCAAGGTGCGTGCTAATTCCATCGGTAAGCCAATGCTGGTGGGCGGGATAACCTGCGCACCGAAGCGACTCGCCTGTCCAGAGGCCAAGGCATACAAGGTCGCCGCCACGCCTTGCTCGTCAAAGCGTGGGCTGGAGAGTGCGCCGTTTAGCTGTTCTTCGCCAATAAAATACACATCTCCCATGCGAGCATTGGTGTGTTGCTGATCGCTCGACATCAGCGTCATCACATTGTCTTCGACGGCCTTGTTATATTCATCCCGTTGCGCAAACACGGCGGAGCCCCAGTCGATTAAGGATAAGTGTTGGCTTTCAATATCATAGACAAGGTTTGAAGGCTTAATATCGCCATGTACTAAGGGTTTGCCAGTGCGCAGATAGTAGAGAATATCGGCGAGTTGGCGGGCGATACTCATTACTATTGCGGGAGGCAGAGCGCCTAAGCGGCGGCAAAGTTGCTCCAAATCTTCACCTTTAGCCCGCTCCATCACTAAAATCCCTTGTTTGCCAACTCGCTCAAATTTGATCGCCCCCGGAATGTTGGGGTGTTTAAGCAAGGACAGCATAAAGGCTTCTTCCTCTAAGCGGTCTTGAATATGCTGCGGCAGATTAATTCTTGAGAATTTAAATACATGGGCTTCGTCGGCCTGATTAATTCCCGCAAACACAAAGCCATAAGCCCCCTTACCGATAAACTCAATGTCTCGATAACCCAACTTACTTAACTGTTGTTTACATAAACGGATCCACGCCTTGTGTTTGCGGGCATCGTTAGCCTTGAGCAAATAAATCGATTGCTCTTCGGAAATGTAAAAATGTTGTAGTTGGGGTGTTTGCAATGCGAGGCTCCTTGTTTGGGTTATTTAAACAGCAAGCGGGTATGTTAAGCAAATAGGAGCGGAGATTTATTTTAAGGGGATAAAATGCGCACTGTTTGCGGCTCACCTATCCCATCATTTCGTCGCTGACTTTGATTTATATCAAGTTAAATCGTATAGAGTCTAGGTAATCTTAAGCACATTGGATTGGGATATATTTTTGTTAAATTTCCCGTGGACAAAGTGGATTTAAGGAGGGCATATGCCCGCCCCAGATAAGGCTTTATTGATCGAGTTATTAGAGTTTCCGCGTAAGCGAATTTTACAGTCAATGGAAGTGACTCATTGTCCACATGCGGTATTTTTTAATGATAGCGATGAGCAGTGTCTAACATGCCACCAAGGTATGGAGTGTATCTGGATGAACCAGAATGATGAGCTGGTGGCCGTCGAACAAAAATCCATCTCCGAGCTTAAGCAACAATTGCTTATTGCCGTCGACTTTATTGATTCTTCACTCAGCCCACACCATCTTTCCCGTCGCCAATGCCAATGTGATAACTGTGCTTGGTTACGCCGGGTGCAAGAAGCATTGTCTTAATCATTAACTATTTCCATCGCTATGATTAACTTGCCGTATTTGAGATTTTGCATCCAGTCGTAAATGCCATTAGAGTAAGGATAACTTTAGCCTTTTGAGATATACCTATGGAACCTGGTTTTTGGCACGAGAAGTGGCAGCAACAACAGATTGGTTTTCATCAACAAGACGTTAATCCTTTCCTCGTCAAGTATTGGCATCAATTGGCGCTTCCCGCCGATGCCAAGGTTTTTGTTCCCCTGTGTGGTAAGTCTTTGGATATGTGTTTTTTAGCCGAGCAGGGGCATCAAGTGATTGGTTGTGAGTTGAATGAACTCGCTGTGCAACAGTTTTTTAGCGATAACCAATTGCCAATGCAGCAAAGTGCAGAAGGCGAACATCAGCATTACCAAACCGAACAGATAAGTTTGTATCAAGGCGATATCTTCACCTTACCTCAGTCTATTACGGCGCAAGTGAGTGGTTTTTATGATCGCGCGGCCTTGATTGCCTGGCCTGAGAGTATGCGGGCGCAATATGCCAAGCAATTAGCGCAGTTATTGCCTTCGGGCAGTGTTGGTTTATTGGTGACCTTAGACTACCCGCAGGACGCTTTAAGTGGGCCACCTTTTGCGGTGTCGCCAACTTGGGTAGAAACACATTTAAGTGACGATTTTGAAATCCAGCTCTTGGATTGTCAGGACGTGCTTGCGGACAACCCGAGGTTTGTTAAGAAAGAAGTCCCTTGGTTGAATGAAGCTGCGTATTTATTAAAACGCCGATAAACAGAGTGCATCCCATTGAGCGACAAGCATTTGTGCTGTTGACTGAGTGGGATGTCCCATTAAGGGGATGTGCGGCAATATCTGTTTTTAAGCTTGATATTGTGCAATATCTCAAAACGATGTGGATGTTAGCGATTAGGAATAGCAGTGAACACAAAAATGATGTTTTGCTTAAAGGGGTTGAAGATTCTAAGTTAAGCGACTTCGTAGTAATTAGGTTCGATTTCGAGTTGGTTTTGGATGGTTTGTACGGCCATTCTTGCGCATTTGCCGCATTGATCGGCAACGCCTAAACGCTTTTTAACGTCAGCAAGACTTGTATCGCCTTGGCTTACTGCGTTTTTGATCTGAGTATCTGTGATGGCGTGACAAAGACAAACGTACATTTTTGGAACTCCAACATAGGTTGGGTTAATTCTAAATGAAAACGCTTATCAAATGCAATATTGTTGGTGGTCTTGTTTTGTCAATTTTCTATTTTGTTACCTTCAGCACATTTTTTGAGCTAATCTCAAAGGGCGTGAACCAAGGCTGAGTGTTTAGATCAAAATGGATGATTGAATTGGTATCAGGGAAGGATAGC
>NZ_JABAIP010000023.1:0-60675 GCF_012843185.1 Shewanella sp. DNRA4 | reverse complement strand
TAGGTGGACCCGTCCTCTTTCTGATGAGTTTTAGCGACTACATCGTGGCCCATTGCGAGGCCGATTTAAAGTGGATGGGTCCATTCCATTATCCATGCCTCGCTCACGCAACGAACGCAAATGCCCTGCGGCAACTCCGAGGGGATGGTGAACTCCTATTACTGCTGTGCTGGCAGTAAACCCGGAAAGAGTTATTCCTGTCCGATCTTTCTCACCCAAAAATCTGTGCCTGTCCCGACTTTTCCATTATTCGCTGTGGTCGCTTAAGCCGCGCCGCCGACCGCCGTATGATGGCCGCAGAAATGGATATTAGCCCTAGTGTACTGGCAAAACTGGTGCCGCTGGATTATGTGATTAAGGATATGAACACAAATCAAGTTGTGAAGGGTAACATTAGAACTAAAATGACGGAGATGGTCACACTAATGACTTAAAATCTCTGGTAAAAACTGCAGATTTAACAGTATCATTAATTTAACTATGGTAATTTTTTTGAGGCTCAAATGTTTGAAGATATTTCTAATGCAATAAAAGCAACTTTATATGAGCGAGTTTCAAGTCCGTTTATTAGCTCTTTTGTTCTTTCTTGGTGTGTTTTTAATTATAAAATATTGTTCATACTGTTTTCTAATATGGACACCAGATATAAGTTCTATGAGATTGAAGTGCTACAACTACAACCTCAAAAAATTTTAGGGTTTGATTTTTCTTTCTATCCATATGTTTTTCTATTTCCATTTTTAACTGCGATTTTTTATACGTTAGTTTTTCCATTTATTGAAATCGGTCTAACTTATGTTTGGATGAAGGGGCAAAAACTCGTTAAATCAACCAAAGTTACTATTGAAGATGAAACTCCTATTTCACAAGAAAAATATACTGCACTATTAAAGAAAATTAGACAAATGGATAGGGATTATGGGGATGATTTAGAAAGGAAAGATAATGAGTGCAAAGTAGAGATGGATTTGGCTGCTCACAAGCTAACGCAGTTGGACAATGAGTTTAAAAAACTAGAAAGTGAATATTCAAGCTTAGGAAACAATTTGAATCAAGTTCTTGAGCGAGAGAAAAAGTTGCAACATAGACACGACTCCCTACTTAAAGATAATGATGATGCCTCAAAAACGATTGCAAAACTGAAGCAAAATTTAGAAGATCTATACGCTGAAATAAACTCTCTGAAAGAAAAACTAGAGGAAAAGTCCAACAAAATAACTCATCTAGAAACAACATTAAAAGAAAACAATAATCTTATTGGTGAAAAAACTTTAAGTGGCATCGTTCAGGGGCAACGTCTCAATAATGATTCGGTGTCAAAGGTTTATATCAGTAAAAGAAAACCAAACTCCAGCATCATATTTAAAAAAAATGGCCGTCAAAACTAAATAATTCTAAGAATTTGTCTGAAGTTGAAATCACGAATAAATTTTTAATAAGAGATTAAATAGTTGGGTACCCGTTAACGGGTACGCTTTTCTCCCGCCTAAAATCCCCGTATACCTATAAGCGCACTTAGCCAACGCTGTGAAGCGTAGGCACGTTAACCCGCCGTGAGGCGCTTATAGTCTGCCGTGAGGCAGCGTATCCCAAGGGGAAAATCATGCTTAAAAAATACCTGCCTTTTGTGGCCGGAAAGATGGGACAGGCACAAATATTTAGGACTAACAGCTAACACCAAGGCAACAGAAGTTCACCTTCCCCTGCGAAGTTGCTGAAGGGCGTTGAAGAAAATCGCGTGACGCAGACAGGATGTCTGCGTAGCTTTCGGGGAAGGGGCGAATGAAAATCGGTGATTTTCGCGCTTATGAGCGAGAGGCAGGGATTGCCGAACTGGAGTGCTTTACATGGATGTAAAGCGGAGCCTTCGGAAGCGATAGCAATTTATCCATAAGACCAAGGCTAGTAACCAATGCATGTAACTTCGCTAGGGGCGGCAAGGGAGATCCAAGAGGGAATTGCTGTTGATCCCCTCTTGGTCGGGTGTGGGGTGAAGCCCCACGACTTTGATCCACCTCGGCCGTTAGGCCGCAATGACTCACATATTCACAGCGATAACATTGGCAATTCAAACACCAAAAGGCGATTTAATAAGCCTCCCATCCAGTTACTCACCTTACTTAATAACGCGAGCACTGAATAAGAGCGACTCAACTAAGACTTTTTCGGAAACACCGGATAAGAGGCGGTGCCAAGCACTTTGCCATCGACGTCGACACCGTAGTAGTCATTGTCATTATGGTATTTTTCCTGCGCTTGTTTCACATCGCCCTTATTGCGGGGGTCCTGTGGCCGTTCATGGGAGTTGATGTAAGCGGCAACATCCCATGCCTGTTGATTAGTCAACTGCATACTCTTACCGAAAGGCATGTTTTCATAAATGAAAAATGCAGCCGTATTCACCCTGTGCATGCCAGCGCCCCAGTTGTAACTCATTGGGCCCCATAATGGCGGCAAGGAGTAAACACCGGCAATCGCTTGGCCTTGACCATCGGCGCCATGGCACGCTTGGCAATGGGCGGTATACACGGCTTTACCACGCTCGGGTGAGAACGCAAGTTCAGGTTTTGGGATCTCAGGATAACCACGGCCCGGCAGATTTGCGCGTTGCTCCACTGTCATGGCTTTGGCTAGGGCGTCTGGCAGCGAGAAATCCTCACGTTTGGCGCCTTTAACCAATTCGGCATCGCTGATTTCTGGCACTGGACCATCGAGGTTCGCCGCATCCATCAAACCACTCATCCCTAACCAGTAGGCATAAGCCGATAGCGCAACCAGTTCGGGGCTGCCCGCAGCGGGGGCTTTACCATTCATCGAATAGTTAAAACAGCCTTGTATCCGCTCTTGAAAGGTATTTACTTTATCGTCTTTTTTACGATACGCGGGATAGGCAAAATAGGCGCCCCACACCGGTGACGCATTCGCCTTGCGGCCCGCATCCATATGGCAGTTGGCACAGTTAAGCTCGTTACCCACATACTTATCTCTTAACTGCTGAGTATTCACAAATAACTGATAACCCAAGCGTACTTTATCGCCAAAGGCACCTTCGGGAATCGCACTTAAGGGTCTAGGCGTAAGATAAGTTTGATCAGGATTTTTAGGGACTGAGGGCAATGGCGCTTGTTTATCAGGTAATTCTTGCGCCGCTTGTACCTGAGCAGTCAGCACGCCCATGGCGGCCAATAGTAAGATGGCAGAAGATTTCATGGCATGCTCCTTATTTCAAATTCGCAAAGTAGTTCGCTAAGGCATCCACCTCGGCGGCGGTCAGCTTGTTAGCCACATTGGCCATCATGCCGTCCACATCTCCCTTACGTGTGCCAGCTTGCCACGCCAACAGTTGCGTCTTGATATAACTGGCCTGCTGACCCGCTAAACGCGGGAACAGCCCGCCACCTAAACCCGAAGGGCCATGGCATGTAACACAGGCTGGTAAGCCACGTGACCAATCGCCTTGGTAAGCTAAGCGCGCAGTATCGTCGCTAAAGGTCACCTGCTCACCACGGATCACTGGTTTAACCTCAGTCTTAGGAGATTTGGCGGAGAAATAACTCGCCACTTGCTCAATGCCATCACCTTGCAGTGTCATCGCCATTGGCATCATGGTCGCGTTTTGGCGCACACCCGCCTGAAAATGTTGTAATTGGGTGGTGATATATTCTTTTGAGAGTCCAGCCAAACGAGGGCCAAGTGGCTCAATGCCCTCACCTTCGACGCCGTGGCAAGTCACGCAGATTTGTCCCGCTGGCGGGATTGTTGCCGTGTTAGCGATGGCGACAGAGGTCAAGGCACAGCCGCTAATGAGCGCGATGCCTTTTGCTAATGTTTTAATTTTATTATTCATTTTCTATCCTTGAACAAACCTTGAGTCACACGAAAACGCTTGAAAAACCGCGTTAACGGCTAAAACAAGGTCGTTAAAAAAGAGATAATTGAGTGGTGCGTTCTACGTTTAGCCCACACTAAACGCATCAAAACACCATACTCCTTGCACGGAAGCGGAACAAGCATTAAAAAAATCTAATGTTAACACTTTAGGGCGTGTTGACGTTTCAGGGTTATTTTTGCAGCAGTTTGGCTGGCTTTTATGCAAGGCAAAGTCCGTGCTGTGTAGCTATTCTACATAAACGGACGATAACGCAGCAGAAACGTCAGTCAAATGCTGCCCGAAGGGTTCGTCTGGCAAGCCCTTGCTCTTACTTTCTGTCATAAGAGCCGCTCGTCATTTGAGTAGAATAACGACACATCATTCCTCATTTCGCGAGCACGTGCTTGCCAGAACGAACAAAATTTAATCTCGAAACGTCAACACGCCCTAGTAACCAAATCGGGTCGCTTCAAAGCTATTCAATAACTTATGCAGCAGATAACAGAGGAATAACGTCGCCACTATCGCCACAAAAATACTGCTCACCCGATACAGGGCACTAAAAATTAAGTCGTTACCTGGGGTTAAGTATTGGCCAAACAAAATCCCTAACGTCGTCATAGCGCCAAAACCGACACCCGATCCGCTCGCCTCCTTCACATGGGCCTGCGCAAACAACATTAAGCCAAGCCACAGCAGCGGTACAATCAGGATCAACAATCCTGACCAATCGTAGAGAAAGAGTTGCACCATCACCCCAAAAGACACCCCAAGCAAGGTGCCAATGGCACGTTTACGGGCATAATCCAACGCCCCGTTCCAATGCATGGGGAATAAAAGTAGCAAGGTGGTTGCCTGCGCCGACATCGAATCACGCAGATCGAAAATCTGAAACACTAAGAAAGAGAGCGTGGCAATGCTGGCACCGAGCAACGCCTCATGGCGCATACGGTGCGGTGCTTTAGGGCCGGGTTGATAGGCGGCGCGAGGTTCAACATCCGGCCAAAGTGCAGTCATTAAATAGGCGATGATGACTGATAGCCCTGTCGCCCAAAAGTTACTAAAAATCAGATCATTCAGGTCTGTGCCCGGATAGCTGGCAAAGTGCAGCATAATGCTTAAACTCAGCACGCCATTGGCACCAAAGAGGAACAGGCTACCGCGGGACATCGCCGCAAAACGATACAAAAACAGCAGGAAGACAATCGGTGTCATCAAGCCTGGGTGGCTACCGAAGAAGCCTCCGAGCAGGCCGACTTCAAGCCCCGCAATGGCAGATGATGCCAATAATTGCCTTACCGCATGGCCACTTATCACAGGGACTAAACCCAGTAATAACATTGGGGTTACGGTAAAAAACACCCCATTACTCCAACCAAAGAGCTTACACAGGGTAAAACCAATGGTACCGCCAGTGGCAATGCGCAAGCACTGGCGTAAATCATTGGCGGTTAATGGGCTGTGGCGTAACAACATGCAAATTGCCTTGATATTAATAGATGTAATGGAGCAGGCTAATGACCTTAATCTGCACCTTGGCTAGCAGGCTAAATAGCGTATTGTCGGGCAGCAATTGCACTGTGGCGCGCGCCCCTGCGGGTAGGTTATTCATTGCACTGTTGTCTGACACACTGTCATCTAAGACTAAATGCAGTCTTAAGCGCTGCGCATCACGCACCCAACGGTCTGACTCCTGCGGCGCGGCTAAACGACCATTGGCATCAAACTGCCCCGCACTCACCCCTGCATCGACACTGCTCACTTGGGCGTGATACAAACGACCAGGCTCACCGTCAAAGGCGATTAATGCGGGATAAGCGGCATTCACACCCCGTAAGGTTTTTTCGCGAAAATCGGCAATAATATCCAATTTATCTGAGACTAATGCGAGTAGTGGTTGGCCCACAGCGGCAAAACTGCCCACTTCAAGTTGCAGGTTGGTCACCACTCCATCTTGGTCGGCACGGATTTGGGTGTAAGACAGATTCAGCTCAGCTTGCTCTAACGCATTCATCGCTTGGCGAACTCTAAGGTTATCTTCGCCATAGAGACCACGGCTCACTTTGAGTTTATCGAGGCGAGCATTAGCGGCTAACACATTCGCCTCGGCGGCGTCCGCATCACTATCGGCTTGATCACGCAACTGCTGTGAAACGCCATGGGTCGCATAAAGCGCATCTAAACGTTTGGCTTCACGGCGTTTTTGTTGTGCAGTCGTCGCACTCGCATTCACTTCTGCTTTAGCGGCTAAGAGTGCAGCATCAAGTTCGGCATTATCCTGACGCACTTGTTCTAGGGCCAATTTGGCATGTGAAACAGCCAACTCAAAGGGCGCAGGGTCGACTTGAAACAGTAAATCGCCTTTGGCGACCACTTGGTTATTTTTCACATTAATCGTTTGAATCTTGCCGCTGATCTGTGGAGTCACCTTAGTCACTACACGGGTTGCCATTGCCTGTGGGGTTAATGGCATCATAGTGTCGGCAAACATAAAATAGCCAAACACGGCCACAAAACCGAGCATAGCGATTTTGACAAGACGGGCAAATTGTTGATCCGGTGTCATCTTATTTCTCACTCAAGAATATCTGTGCTCTTAGCCAACTTGGCTAAGGCGTTTTCACTAATTAGGCTAATGATGCGTTCAAACTCGCCAAGCTCAGTGGCACTAATACCCGCTAATAATTCACCGCGCACATGGATAATCCGCGCTTCTACTTGCTTTAATACGTCTTTACCGGCGGGTGTTAGCGACACGATTCGGGCGCGCTTATCTTTAGTGCAGCAATGACGCTCGACTAAACCTTGCTCCTCAAGTTGCCCTAAGGTACGCATCAAAGAAGCCAATTCAATTTCCAGCGCATCCGCCAACACCTTTTGGCTCACGTTGTCACCTAGACGCAATAACTTCCACAACGCGGTCCAACGAGGATGGGTTAACCCAAGTGGTGCTAATTCCACATCCGCCACGGTACGCCATAAGCGGTGCAGGCGACCTAAATGTTCCGCGAGGGATAACTCCTTTAAGCGCTCGAGTTCTTTATACATGATGCTTACTCATTTACTTAGCCTGCTAAGCATTATACTTAGTTAGCAGGCTAAGTAAATATTTTCTGTTCAGAAAAGATCTGTGCACGCTGCCACGAAATCCGCAAAAAGCCGAAAAACAACTGAAAAAGGTTCACCCGCTCGCAAATATAAAAAGCAGTATCTCTATAATATTCAAAAAGATATTCAGACAGACATACGGATACTGGGAGGTTTACTGTGAAGAATTTAAACATTAGCACTCGGATAGTGTTAGGCATCAGCCTACTGCTATTTGCGCTGATGAGCTTTATCATGCCGCTGGTGCTATCAGAATTCAGTCGCCAAATAAGGGAGTCTGAGCAACGGGAATTACATAAGTTATACGAAACCGCGGTGGCCAATATCGTCTCATCGGGACAAAGAGCACAGGCGATGGCAACCTTAATCTCATTAACCCCTGAGATCCAAAGTAACTTTGCCGAGCGCGACCGTGAAGCACTACTTCAACGCACCCAACCGCTATTTACGCGCCTTAAACAAGATTTTGCGGTGCAACAGTTCCAGTTCCACACCCCACCTGCCACGTCGTTTTTACGCCTGCACCGCCCTGAGAAATATGGCGACGACCTCACTGCGATCCGTAAAACCATTGTCGAAACTAACACGCAAAAACAACCGCTTAGCGGCTTAGAATATGGCGTGGAAGGCTTAGGGATCCGCGGCCTCGTGCCGATGAATTACCAAGGGCTGCACACGGGCTCAGTGGAGTTTGGCATGTCATTTGGACAGCCCTTCTTCGACAATTTTAAAAATGCCTACCAAGCAGAGATAACTCTTTTGCTGCCTAAGGATGGCAACTTTGTCCCCTTTGGTGGCACCTTTACCACCGACACCAGCGCCTCCAGCGAACTCAACAAGGTAATGCAAGGTACTGAAGTGATTCGTACCATCGATTTAGACGGCAAGAGCTACGCCCTGTATCGTCATGGGATGAAAGACTACTCGGGCAAAACCTTTGGTGTGCTGGATATTGCACTGGACAGAAGCCATTCTGAGCAAGCGATGTCCGATATTCGCTTTAAACTCATCATGATAGGCTTTATCGCCTTCCTAATTGGCACCGCCATTGCCTGGTTTATCGCTAAGAGTATTACTCGCCCAATTGCCGAAACAACCAATGCGCTCAATGATATTGCCGAGGGTGAAGGCGATTTAACCCGCCGGATTGAAGTGAAGAGCAAAGATGAAATTGCGCAGCTTGCACTCGCCTTTAACCGCTTTGCTGAGAAAATCCACGCCACCGTTGCTCAAGTCTCTGACTCTACTAGCTTACTGGCGACATCGGCCGAAGAAATGTCTGCCATTACCCATGAAACCCAGCAAATGGCAAAACGGCAACACCTCGAGACCGAACAAGTCGCCACCGCCATGAATGAAATGGCGGCAACAGTACAAGAAGTTGCCCACAATGCGACTGATGCCGCTGACGCTGCAACCCACGCCAGCGAGTCAACTGAGCATGGCAAGTTGCTGGTTGAAAAGGTCATTTCGACTATAAATCTGCTGGCGGATGAAATAGCCCATGCCGCCACGGCCATCAACGAACTTGAGCGTAATACCGCGCAGATTGACTCGGTATTAGTCGTTATCCGTAATATTGCCGATCAAACCAATTTGCTCGCCCTCAATGCCGCCATTGAGGCCGCCCGTGCGGGTGAACAAGGCCGTGGTTTTGCGGTGGTGGCAGATGAAGTACGTACGCTCGCCAGCCGTACTCAAGCTTCAACCAGCGAAATTCAGCAGATGATTGAAGCCTTGCAACAGAGTGCCAAATCCACCGTCAGTACCATGAATACCAGTACCGCCACCACGCAAAACTGTGTTTCGTTGGTGCACGAGGCGGGGGAAGCGCTCGAAGCCATTACCCAAGCCGTATCCACCATTAGTCAAATGAACATTCAAATAGCTAGCGCTGCCAACGAGCAATGTGCTGTGTCGGCGGAAATCAATAAAAACGTCAATAATATTAATGATATTACGACCAATGCCACCGAGAGTGCCGAGCAAACGGCGCGGGCAGGAGACGAGTTAGCACAGTTGTCGATGCGCTTAACCACACTTCTCGCTCAGTTTAGGATTTAGGATTTAGGATTTAGGATTTAAGCAAAACAAAACGCCGCTAAACTAGCGGCGTTTTTTATACTGTTAACGTTATACCGCCTTTGGGCGCACCCCTAAGGTATGGCAAATCGCATAGGTCAATTCCGCACGGTTTAAGGTGTAGAAGTGGAAATCCTTTACCCCTTCGCGGGACAACACTTTCACCATATCGATCGCCACGTTTGCGCCCACCAGCTGACGGGTTCCGGCATCATTTTCAAGGCCATCAAACTGCTTATGTAACCAGCTTGGTAAGCTCACATTGGTCATACCCGCAAAACGCTTTAACTGGGTAAAATTAGTCACGGGCAGAATGCCGGGAACGATTTCGACATCAATCCCCGCCGCAACGCAGCGGTCACGGAAACGCAGGTAAGATTCCACATCAAAGAAAAACTGGGTAATTGCACGGCTCGCACCGGCATCGATTTTACGCTTGAGGTTAATCAAATCCGCCTGAGCGTTAGCCGCATCTGGGTGCACTTCTGGGTAAGCGGCGACCGAAATATCAAAGTCGGCCACTGAGCGCAGCAGGCGCACTAAATCCACCGCAAAGCGAGTCGGTTTTGGGCTACCCGCAGGCAAGTCGCCACGCAGCGCCACTATGTCGCGAATACCCGATTTCCAGTAATGCTTTGCCAGATCTAACAGCTCTTCATCACTGGCATCCACTAAGGTTAAGTGCGGCGCAGCGACTAGGTTGGTTTCTTGTTGAATACGCTCAATCACGCCGTGGGTACGGTCACGCACACCCGAGTTTGCCCCATAGGTCACAGACACAAATTTAGGATTCAGCGGCTCTAAACGGCGGATAGAGTTCCACAGGATCTGTTCCATTTCGGGGGTTGATGGCGGGAAAAACTCAAAAGAAACATTAATATCGCCATTAAGTTCAGACAAACTTTGGTTTAGCGAATGTGAATGTTGTGCGTGATGAAAAGCCATGTGTATTTCCTCAACCGCCCGAGTGCGACAATTATCGCGACTGGTACGACTATTAATGCAGTAGTTTAATCCATATGGACGTTTGGACGTCTATATGTCCATATACTAGAGAAACTGGCTGTTAAGTCAAGCCCAAAAATCCCCATTTGTGGTAATTTCTGCCCCATAGATGAGTCTATTTATTCTAGACAATAAAAAAGGACTCGAATGAGTCCTTTAAGTTTATGAATATAGGCAAAATCAACTTGAAGATACGGGGTTTAGTCTCTTCAAGTGTCTGGGTTTATGACTACTCTTGCAGCAGATCGCGGCAGATCTGTGTTAGATCCGATTGTACAGCTGCCGCCGTCACTTCGCGGCCAGCACCCGGTCCACGGATAATCAGCGGATTACCTTGATAGAAGGCTGAGCGGATCACAAACACATTGTCACCGGGCGTGAGGTTGGCGTAGGGGTGGCTCGCATCAATCCACTGTAATCCCACCTCGGCTTTAAGGACTGCGCCGCTATTATCCAAGGAGGCGACATATCTCAGCACTTTGTTTTGTTCCGCTGCTGCGCCATATTGCTGCAATAATTCATCATCTAGCTCACCGATACGGGCAAGGAATTGCTCCAACGGAATATCCGCTAAATGGGCAGGCACTAGGGAGCGCAGCTCAATATCCTCAAGCTCGATTTCCAGACCGATTTCACGGGCTAAAATCAGCAACTTGCGCTGCATATCGCGACCAGAAAGATCGTCGCGGGGATCTGGTTCGGTAATCCCTAGACCACGCGCTTCAACCACTAATTCCGAGAAAGGTTTGCTGGTATCGTATTTCTCAAATAACCAACACAGGGTGCCAGAGAAAATCCCACCCACGGCTTCAACGCTATCGCCACTGTTACGCAGATCGTTTAAGGCGTGCTGAATAGGTAAACCCGCGCCGCAGCTGGCGTTATAGCGCCAAAATAAACGGCGATAACCGAGTTGTTCTTTAAGCTCGCGATAAAAAGGCAGTGGGCCAGAGCCCGCGAGTTTGTTTGCGCTGACCATATGGATGCCGCGCTCGAAAAATTCTGGATATTGTAGGGTTAAACTGGCGCTGGCGCTGATATCTAATGCAATCAGTTCATCGCAGTTAAGTTGTTCTAATTGTTCAAATAGATGCTCGTACTGCCAAGGAGTCGCTTCTGTATCAAATTCCTGCTGCCAGCTTTCCAGATCCACACCAGTGGACTTAATCAAAGCTTTACTGGAAGTCACCAGACCGACTAACTCGACTTGCGCTTCAAGCTCTTGATTTAACGAGGGAGAGACTGACTTAAACAGCTTCACCCACGCCTCGCCAATATTGCCCACGCCCAGCAGCAATACGCCAATGCGTTTGCGCGGGCCAGCGCAGCGGCGATGTACTTTTTGCGTCAGCAGATTAACCTGCGACTGTGGCACTAAGGTCACAAGACTTAAGTCACCACTGAACAAGGGCTTAGCATCACGACTCAGTAAACGGGCAAAGCTGCGGCGATAATGCTCGGCATCGGCACTCACGAGTGCCACTAAGCCAAGCTCGGTATTAATTTGCAGATCTCTAATGCAGAGGGCTTCGGCCTGCGCATCCAATAATTTTTGTACTTGTTTTTGGTTTTCAGCGGTATAGGCAAGCTCAAGCCGTTGATGCGCCGATACCCAATGTGCCAGTGGCGTTAATCCCGCCTCCACCAATTGCTCGAGCAGACTGGCCACATCACCCGCGATCTTAAAGCCAAATAACACCACGGCATTTAGATTGGTCACCACGGGCGCACTCGCTGATGAACTGTGCGGCGCAATCAGGGTAAAGTCGGTGTGGGAGGCATAGCTTGAACGCACAGCCAAGCTCACCTCAGTGTTAAACAGCGGCTGCAAAGTACGTGAATGCAACACGGGTGAGCCTAAACGCGCCAAACGGTCGGCTTCAGCAAGGGACATGCTCTTGAGTAATTTCGCATCATTGATCTTATTCGGGTCAGCGTTAAAGACCCCTTCAACGTCGGTCCAAATGGTCACGCGCTCAATGTCGGCAAGGCTAGCAATTAAGCTGGCGCTAAAGTCAGAGCCATTGCGGCCAAGCAGCAAGGTATCGCCGCGCTCGTTAGCACAAATAAAACCGGTGATCACTAGGCGCTCGTTAGGGTGGGCCGCCAGTAAGGCTTGCACTTTGGCGCGGGATTCTTGCACACGAATTTGCGGCACGGCGGCCTCATCGGCCACTAAAATCGAGCACGCATCAACATGGCTTGCGGCCACGCCCGATTCGCGCAGCAGCGCTGCCATCAGGCGCGCCGACCAACGCTCACCAAAACTCACCACATGGTTAATTTGGTAATCATTGCGTACATCTAAAGATAATAGACTGATTAACTGAGCTTTATCCGTGGTCAAACGTTCGCGTAAATCCCGCGCTTGCTCGTTAGATAATAATTGCTCAATCAAGCCTTGCTGATAGCTGATAAGGACTTGTAATTCTTCTTGCCATAATTGGTTGCTATCGCGCAGGGACAATAATTTATATAAAAAGTTAGTGGTTTTACCCGCGGCAGACACCACCACCAGATCATCACTGTGGCCATGGGTTAACAGAATATGGGCGACTCGGCGGTAACAATCGGCATCGGCTAAGCTGGAACCACCAAATTTATGTAAGTGACAACGTGCCATCTATTATTCCTCTACTGACAAGCCGCTACGGCGGCCAATCCTGCTTGAATATCTGCAACTAAGTCGTCGGCATCTTCAATACCAACCGACAAACGTAATAGGGTGTCTTTAATACCAGCTTCAAAACGCGCCTGCGGCTCCATCGCTCTGTGGGTCATGGTCGCGGGCACGGCCACGAGGCTCTCGACGCCGCCTAAACTCTCAGCAACACTAAATAAACTTAAGGCATCTAAAAAGGCAACCACTTCGGCCTCGCCGCCCTTAAGCTCAAAACTCAGCATAGCGCCAAAACCTTTTTGTTGCTTGGCGGCAATGGCATAACCGGGATGATCCGCAAGACCTGGGTAATACACTTTACTCACGACGGGGCTATTACTCAGTAACTCCACAATCCGCTCGGCATTGCGTTGGTGCTCACGAATGCGCACGGCCAAAGTACGCAGGCCGCGCAGGGTTTGATAACTGTCGAAGGCAGAACCCGTTAAGCCTAAGGTGTTCGACCACCAATGTAAGGTCTCACCAATTTGGGGATCTTTGGCGATCACCGCGCCGCCCACCACATCGCTATGACCATTAATGTACTTAGTGGTGGAGTGGATAACGATATCGGCGCCGAGCAATAGCGGTTGCTGCAAAATCGGTGACAGGAAAGTATTGTCCACTATCACTAACGCACCGACGGCGTGGCTTGCCTTGGCAATAGCTTCGATATCAACCACCCGCAGTAATGGGTTGGATGGGGTTTCAATCCACACCATTTTAGGTTGCTGGGCAATCGCTTGCTCAAGTGCTTGGCTGTCGGTTTGATCGACCACCAGCAGTTTAAATTGGCCTTTTTTCGCCAAATTAGTAAATAAACGATAAGAGCCACCGTAACAATCGTGGGGCACCACCAGTAAATTATCTGGGCCCAGTAAAGTGGTCACTAAGGTAATGGCTGCCATGCCAGTACAAGTCACTACACCGGTTGCGCCCTTTTCCAGCTTTGCTAAGGCATCGCCTAAGATGCTGCGGGTAGGATTGCCGGAACGGCTGTAGTCAAATTCGCGAGGATTTTTATGACCATCGAAGGCGTAATTCGTCGACAGGTAAATTGGCGGCACCACGGCGCCATATTGAGTATCGCTTTCGATACCCTGACGCACTGCCAATGTGGCTAATTGACGCTCGGTCACTAATTTGCCTGCGGTCATCGGGAACTCCTAAGTTCGCAAAGAGATGTCTGGACGTCTAAATGTACCTAAGCCCAGTGGTATCGTCAATAGGCGTTAAGACGTTTAGACGTCTAAACATAAAGAAATCTGTTTGCAATCGCTAAGAAATAGTAGCAATAATTTGACTGTAATCTGTAAGGGTTTAAAATCTGCCCCGAATTTAGCGTTATAACAGGTGAGTCAATGACTGAATGGAATGGGGAATACATCAGCCCCTATGCTGAACATGGCAAGAAGAATGAACAAGTAAAGAAAATTACTGTGTCTATTCCGCTCAAAGTGCTAAAAGTCCTCACGGATGAACGTACGCGTCGTCAGGTCAACAACCTGCGCCACGCAACGAATAGCGAACTGTTGTGCGAAGCATTTTTGCATGCCTACACCGGCCAGCCTCTGCCTGATGATGCCGATCTGTCGAAAGAGTGCCCAGACAGCATCCCCGCTGAAGCGAAGCGGTTGATGGACGAAATGGGGATCGAGTGGGAAGACATGGAATAACGCTTAAGCGTCCATAATCCTGCCGTAACTAATTATTAGGGATCGTTAATGCTCATCCGGCGTGGTGGGTTAAAGTAACGATCCCTATTTTGTTTTGATGGAATCCTATGTTCTCCTTGATCGATCCACAAACGCTTGCCATCGCGTCTGTGATTGTGTTTTTAGGTGCCCTCACCCAGAGTCTGATTGGGTTTGGCTTAGCCGTGGTCGCCAGTCCGCTGCTGTATATCGTCGATCCCCAATTAGTGCCTGCCCCCGTGATTGTGATGGGATTTTCCATCGCGCTACTCACCCTATTGCGTGAACGCGGCCATTTAGAATTCAATGGCTTGCAATACGCACTCATCGGTCGAGTGCCCGGTGGCTTTATCGGTGCTAGCCTATTACTGTTTGCGCCGCAGCCGATCCTCGGCTTGGCGATTGCCGCGATTGTGACGGTTGCCGTGGTGCTCAGTTTGTATAAATTCAGCCTGCCGGTAAACAAAGCGACTCTGTTTGGCGCGGGAGTCGTCTCGGGGATCTTTGGCAATATCGCCGCCATTGGTGGTCCGCCGATGGCGATTTTATTGGCGGGTAAGGATGCTTCGCAGTTTCGCGCAGCGTTATCGGCCTTCTTTATCTTTAGTTCGACCATTGCCTTGGCGATTCTTGGGGTGACGGGCCTACTCGAAATCAAGCACTTTTGGCTTTCGCTAATGCTATTGCCCTCGGTCTTTTTAGGCTATCTCGTGGCGGGCAAACTGGTAGGCAGTATTGATAAACATAAGACCAAGATGGCGACCTTAGCCCTCTGCGCTATCAGCGCCTTAGTGCTCACGGTCAAATCAGTGATTGAGTTATTACCGCAATAATCTCCCGCCAATTGCAGTCAATCGCAGCCATAAAAAAAGCACCGTTTAACGGTGCTTTTTGCTTGCAGGGGATGGGTGATTTACGCCATCGGTATTGCAACGAACTTCAGTTAATTGTTAACTGAGATCTCGTTAACTCTGCTCTCATTAACTTAAGTAGCTTTGGCCCGCATACACAATAAAGTGTCTCAGGGCGAGCACGCCGGTTAAGCTGGCACAGGCCACCATAATCATTGCGCCCTTAGTGTGGCGAGTCGCTGCGGGAAGCAGCATAAACAGCAATGGCACACCAAAGCCAATCCCCACGACACCAATCCAGAATACGCTTGCCCACACGCCAGAGGTGAGTGATGCCAGTGCCGCAGCCGCCGCACCGCCCTTAAAGTACAAGGCGCAAAACAACATAAACAGGAACATGATTTCGATTGCCATCACTGGCAGCTCTAAGCCATGCATTTTAGCTAAGGTCTTGTCGTGGCTATCGGTTTTGAACATCACCAGCGCCAGCACCGCATTGGCCGCCGCACCCGCTGATAAACCCGATACCAAGAACAGTGCAGGCAATACCGCAGTGTTTAGCATCGGATAGGCATTCATCGCCGAGATTAAGAAGCCTGTGTAAGCGCCCACACCAATGGCGAGGACAAACAACAGCACTTCAATCAGCTTTCTAAAGGGCATCAGCAGCTTAGCGATAGGTGTGAGGAAACCTAAGCCCCACTTTGGCAAATCGTCACGCAGTACTAAAATCGCGTAGGCAAATGCCAAGGGTGAGTAAGCCAGCAGCGCTAATACCCCAATCGCCATTACTGATTGGAAGTTATAGTTAATTAAGATCAACCAGAAGTGGAAAGGCTTAGTTAAATCAAACACTAAACAAGCCAAGCCTAAGCTGATTGCCACAGGGCCAATAATCGCCGCGGCCTTGAGGATATTGCTCTCAACTTGCGTTTGTTCTTGATTAAACCAACGCAAACCAATGCCAATCAGCAAACTTCCGGCGGATAAACCCGCCATAAACAAATACACGGCGATGACCCAGTGCCAAGTGACGGGATCATATTGCGCCATATCGCCCCAAGTATTGTTCATAATCAAATCCCCCCTCTTTTGGTAGGAACGCGATATACCCTAGGTTTAGTGCCTAAATGGGTCTTATCTTGGTAAGTGATCTTAGTGTTGAGCAGTGTGGCCACTTCACTTTGTGGATCGTTAGCATCGCCAAACACCAATGCATCGGTCGGACATACAGTCACGCAGGCTGGTTGTTCTCCACGGGCCAAACGGGTGTCCTTACAGAAGTTACACTTGTCAGCCACTTTGGTTTCGGGATTCATAAAACGCACTTTGTAAGGGCACGCCGCCACGCAGTACATACAACCCACACACTTGTCGCCGTGGATGGAGACAATGCCATCTTCGCCCACGTAGGCCGCGCCCGTTGGACACACCTTCACACAGGGCGCATCTTCACACTGCTGACACGACACTCTGTGGTACTTAAAGTGCAGATGGGGCATTTCGCCATAGGGCCCTTCGACTCTCACCTGTAAACGGGTCACCCCTTCTGGTACGCCGTTTTCACTGCGGCAAGCCACGTTACAGGCTTGGCAGCCGATGCACTTGTTCTCATCGTGCACCATCACATATCTTTTCGTCATTTGAGCCTCCAATTAGCGTTTTGCCAGCGTGACGCCAGTGGTGTGTACCGTCATGCCACACACAGGTGCGGTAACGTGGGGCAGTAAGTTTCCGCAGTGGATACCTTTGCCTGTCGCTCTAACCAACTCTTTGTTTTTAGAGCCAAAGCCCATATAAGCAAACACGGTATCGGGGCGAATGCCTGGGGTGACTAACGCATGACCTTCCTCTGTACCTACGCTGCTGGTTAAGCGGATAGGATCGCCATTGCTGATGCCTAATTTACTCGCGGTATCTGGGTGAACCCATACGGCGTTATCCGACATCAAATTCGCCAGCATGGGCACATTGTGGGTCGCGCCATTGGTATGTACCGCAACCTTACCTTGGATAAAGTAGAGTTCATTAGGCTTTTTAAGCTGCACTTCGCGGAACTTAATCACCCCGCGTCCTGGCGCCATGGCTTCAACCTTGGCTGAGGTCAATTCAATCTTGCCGCTTGGGGTTTTAAAGCTGAGTAAACTGCCGTAGGTGCCGTCTTCATCCGCAGGTTTGGCATTGGCATAGGCCTTAGTAAACTCGGCCACCATCTTAGGTTCGCGCAGCATGATGGGCTTACCAAAGCTAACAAAACCTTCGTCTTTGATCCGGCGCAGCAGCTCTGTGTCGCGGTTTACCTGCAATAGTTGCAGGGTCTCCATGTTTTCCCATGGATAGAATTCACTCAGCCCCAGTTTGTGGCCAATATCTTTAAAGATCTGCCATGAAGGACGAGTATCGCCTAGGGTTTCAACCACCCGTTGGCGCACATAGTAGGCAGGGTTTTTACCTGACTTGTCAGCGATTTCCTCATCACGCTCAAGGTAGGTAGACTCAGGTAAAATCACATCGGCATAGGCCGCGGTTTCACTGATATACACATCGCACACTGCAACAAAGTCGAGCTTTTTCAAGGCTTCGACCACACGCGCTCTGTCAGTCATAGTTTGCATTGGGTTAGTACGGGACATCACCCAGCCATGTAACTGATAAGGTACCGCGCTTAAGGTCGCATCGAGGACGGTTTGATAAATCCCGCCAGCTGACCACATCATGGCGTACTGTTCTTCCACTTGGTCGATACGTTTTGCCGCAGGCTTAGGCATATCTTTTACGCCGGGCTTACCCAGCACGGGGGCCACATTTTCACCGGCGAGCTTGTTATAATCGCCAGGCTTTTGACCCAGGTAGATCCCGCCCTTACGCTCGATGTTACCAATCAAGATGTTGGCAGCGTAAAGCGCGCGGCGCATTTCAAACTCTTCGGTGGTAAAGGTGGCTCTGTGACCAAAATCCACCACCGCATGGGGCGCTTTAGCCGCATATTCACGGGCAATACGGCGAATATCTTTGGCGGGCACATCGGAGATCGTTTCGGCCCACTCAGGGGTATAGGCTTTTACTTCAGCGGCAAAGGTGTCAAAGCCTTCGACATAACGCTCAACAAAGGCTTTGTCGTAAAGGTTTTCTTCAATCAATACATGGCATAAGGCTAAAGCGACGGCCACGTCGGTGCCAGGACGAATCGCGTACCATTCATCGGCTTTATCGGCAACCACTGAGAATCTTGGCTCGAACACCACCAGCTTGGCGCCTTTATCCATTTGCGCCGCCATCATGCCGCGGGTTTCGGACATGTTGATGCCTTCGTACAGGTTATGGCCGAAGTTAATAATGTATTTTGAGTTACTTAAATCGCGTTTCACCTTAGTGCCAAACATGGCCATAGCAGCAATTTCATAACCGCCGGGGCAAGTAGATGCATGGGTAAAGGTATTTGGGCTACCAAACGCCGTGGCGAGGTGGAATAAGTGTTTTTCTTGCGAGCCAGATTTTGAGGAAAACGCTACCGCCTCTGGGCCGTGAGCTTGCTTGATTTTAGTGAGATTATCGGCAATCAGTTGATAGGCTTCATCCCAACTGATTTCAGCCCATTTACCCTCGCCACGCTCGCCAACCCGTTTTAGGGGTTTAACAATCCGCTGTGGATCGTACAGCAAACTATGACCAGCACCGCCGCGGGCACAGACTTTACCGCCAAAGGATTTAGCCGCCTTATTACCGCTGATAAAGACGTTTTTACCTTCAATCACCCGCGCTGAAATCGGGCAGCGGGTCGAGCACATCTCACAGATACTGGCAATTTCTTTGCCCATGCCCTTAAGCTGCTTGCTCTCTAATGCCGCTAAGCTGCCCGGCAATAAGCTAGCTAATGCACATGTTGCACCGCTGGCCCCTGCGCCCTTTAAAAAGGTTCGCCTATTAAGCTCAATCATGGTTACCTCCATCACACTCATCCACCCTTATGCGCCAATTGGCACACGCAAACTTAGGCTTTGGATCACCACGGCGGTGAAACACTAAATTTGCTCACAGGTTTTTAGTTATTAATGCCAATGCCTTAAGAAACGCTGGCATTTTGCTGTTCCGGGGTGATTGTTATCCCTTAAGGAGTAGGCGGATATTGTGGTAAACCACATAGGCAAGTTGAGTGTGATCTGTGGCAACTAAAAGTTAAAATTGTTCTAAAAATTCGTGAATAAGATCAATAGTGTTGATTGGCCATATCGATGCGTACGCTTGAGGTATTTTTACAATACGCACCACAATAAAAAGTTATCAAAAAACCTAAAAGCAATTTTAAAAACAATAAGTTTAAAAGTGATACCGCGATATCGCTGTCACAATAAACCCGTTAATTTAAAAGGATAAAATACCAGCACCTATTAGCGCGAACAGGTGCTGATATGAGGTCAGTATGAGGTTGGTATAAGGTCAATCCACCAAGGTAATATCTAAGCCATTTAACAGCCGAATCGCTTCATCGCGACTAAACTTGGCACCTTTAATTTTGTTGTTAAAAATATCAATGTCGTAATCGGTTGCCTCAGAGAAATCCGCCTCCATTAACTCAGTGCGGCCAAATAAGCTGTGGCGAAAATCGCTGTAACTAAAGTTAGCGCGATTAAACTTGCCCTCACGAAAATCTACATCCTGCGCCTTACAGCCCTCAAGTACCATTTCATCGAGCTTAAGGCCCATAAAAGAGCAGTCGTTTAAGATGCAGGTTCTAAAACTAAAAGGCGCCGCAAAGGATAATCTAGGCCAAGCGGCACGGGTCCAATCTATGCCGACCAGCTTACATTCTTCAAAACTCACACCGTTAAATTGGCTTAAGGGCACCTTGAGCAAGCTCAAATTACAACCCACAAAACGGCAATCGATAAACTTGCAGTTACGGAATGTGCTGTCGCTAAATTGGCAATCGTGGAACTCGCATTCTTCAAACTCAAGGTCCAGCCACTGGCTTTGGCTCTCGGCTAAGGCGATAAATTGCTGCGAGAAAAAATACCGCCCCTGTGAGGCTACGCGCGCCATCATTGGCATTTTTGCATCTGTCGTCATACTCGCTCCATACTCCCCATCACGGCTTAGGCACGTCCTGATAGGCAAATTGTCTTTTTGAATCTACAACAAATAGCTGTTAAAGCGAGAAGCGGCGCCTCAAGCTGATGCACTATAGCCGCAGATAATACCCCGATTAACGCCACTCACTACATGGCTAAATTGGCATAAATCGAATATAGGCTTAGCACTTATGCTCAACAACCTAGCTCCACAATCTAGCTTCAAACGCTTGCGAGCGACGCTCCCGCTTTAGGCATTTTCAGCTTTTACTTTTACCAGCCTTCACTTTGTGCCGACACGCCGCACAGATGCGCACAAATAGCCGTGGAAAATTTTGCGAATAAAGGTAAAATGGCGCCACTTTTCGCGGCTGTCTAACAAGGTTCTCTGGGATTAATGGTTAGCCTTTTCGAGCAAAATGGCACGGGGTTTCCCCGCTTGAGCAGACCAGTATTACTCTGGCGCCAACCTTGCTCTGCGTTTCATTTTCACCCCATATCTAGACAAACATTATTCTCCCCATCGCCCGAAAATCCACTATTCGCTTTACGCTTAACCTTCACCAAGGCTTTACGCAAACTGAGCAATAAGCTATTGGTCAATAATAAAAAGGTGGCTAAGCATCTTATGCTTAAGCACACCGCAACGAATAAAAAACTCGTCCCTACACTCTCTATCCAAAGGAATACTCGTCATGAGTCTTGCTGATTCCGTATTAGCCGTAAACAACGATTTGCCCATCCGCACCGATAGCCCAGTTCATAGCGGCAAGGTACGTAGCGTTTACTGGCTAACCGACGCCGACAGCCGCCGTTTAATCAACACCAAGGGCTACAATGTGCCCGAAGATACGCCGCTTGCCATCATGGTGATTAGCGACCGTATCTCAGCCTTCGACTGCATCTTCCACGGTGAAGGCGGATTAAAAGGCATCCCAGGTAAAGGCGCGGCATTAAATGCCATTTCTAATCATTGGTTTAAGTTATTTGCCGAAAACGGTTTAGCCGACAGCCATATTTTAGATATTCCGCATCCCTTCGTTTGGATAGTCCAAAAAGCCCGCCCAATTAAAGTCGAGGCCATTTGCCGCCAATACATTACTGGCTCAATGTGGCGCGCCTACTCTAAGGGCGAGCGCGTATTCTGTGGTATCACCCTGCCAGAAGGTTTAGAGAAAGATCAAAAGCTGCCGGATTTACTGATCACCCCTTCGACCAAAGGCATTTTAACTGGTATTCCCGGTGTGCCCGCGCAGGATGACGTTAACATCAGCCGCAGCGATATCGAAGCCAACTACCAAGCCTTTGGTTTTGAAAAGGTAGAAGATATCGACCTGTACGAGAAGCTGTTAAAAGATGGCTTTAAGGTGATCTCAAAGGCTCTGGCCGACCTTGACCAAGTGTTTGTGGATACCAAGTTCGAGTTTGGTTATGTGACCGATAAAAACGGCAACTCAAAACTGATCTATATGGATGAAGTGGGCACCCCCGATTCATCTCGCATTTGGGACGGCGCCGCCTACCGCGATGGTAAAATCCTTGAAAACTCTAAGGAAGGTTTCCGTCAGTTCCTGTTAAATCATTTCCCAGATCCGGATATTCTGCTCAACAAGGACAGAATGCCAGAGCGCGAAGCCCTCGCCCGCGATAATGCCCTGCCATTAGAGGCGATGATGAATGTGTCACGCACTTACACCGGCATCGCCGAGAAGGTGACTGGCGCGGCAATCCCGCTGCCAGCCAATCCAAAGGCAGATATTATTAAGATCCTACGTGAAGAGTATGATCTGATTGTTTAATCAAATCAGAGGTTTTGGGTGGTTTGCCCATCACTAAATAGTAGAGAAGGCGCTTAGGCGCCTTTTTTGTTTGAGTCATTTAAGCACTTAAGCAATACAACGCTGATAATTAAGCACTGTCATTCCAGTGACACGCCGTGAACTCATCCATGAGGGCTCGACGACGGCATCCATGCCGTCAACGGTCACTTACATGCCAATGCTTAATTCAACCAACTCTTCAGTAATCTGTATGTCTTTTTACAAGCAAACACCTTGCAAATTTAACAATGGGTGGCTCGTTAAATTTTGGATTGTTGAAAGCCATTTGATACCCAAACAAAAGACAATGCTAAAGACCAAAGGATTATTATTGGGCCAAAAGTAAAAGCCATTATTTTTCTTTTATTTGCTATTAATTGAATTTCTACCAACTTTTCATTTTCTAATACCTGCCGCTGCCAAGCAAAAAATGTGTATGTACCAGGTGGATTATCAAATTGATCGAATGGATTAATTGTTTCTCTCTCGTACAAAACAAAACTAGCAGAAATAAGCAGCCATAAACTAGAGAGAATAATAAGTAGTCTCGACCACCCTTTGTTCAAAATTTACTCCTTGAAAACATAACGCCGCGTTCACCGGCTCGTCCGGTGCAACGCCTTGTTAGCTCATTTCAGTGTGTCAAGTTGATCCATGTTCATGGACGACCAAAAATTCCTTTCAAAATGAAAGTTATACCACCCATCCGTTCCCAGTCGCTGATGACCTTCCTTAACTTTTTCTCTCAGCTCATCCGCAGAAGTTATGCCGGTGATGATAGAAAGTTTGTTAAAGTTCTTATGCTGTGCCGCCCTAATAAAGAACGGATACCCCTTGCTGTAAGAGGAATAATGTAGAGTCTGTGGATACCAACGAGTTTCTGGTGTAATAAAGGACATTAAGAGAGTCAGCAGTTCTGCCTGCATAATTTCTGCAAAAGGAATATCCTCACGATCTGCTTGACGCTTCACCAATTCAGCGGCAGGAGCATGAAGCTTTCGCCCTTCTGAAGCCAATATTTGCAGCGTCTCTGAGTAACCGTAGAAACAATCAAATTTTTCAAATTTCTCGCCTCCATAGTTATCTGAAGATGGCCTCAAGTAATGAGAAGTAAAAACCTCATGCAAGACACCATAGGCACCAGATTTTAGTAAGGCGGCAACTATATATAGGAACGTTTCGTAAACAAAAATCGAGTGAGCCTCAAACCATGAATCACTCCAACTACTTACCTCCGGCGGCCTAGATTTTAACTCTCTCAGTTTTTCAAGAACCTCCACTAACGCCTCAGAGAACTCCGCTTCATTACAGACCTCACTCTCCAACAAAACCCATTCGCAGATGTGATCTCGTATTGCCTTTAGTTTGCCGCAATCTTCTACTACCTTCTCACCCATAGACGCAACATCCGGGCGCTCCCTTACCCGCAAGTCATCAGCATAGGAAATGCAGGATTCAATAAAATCGCGCCTGTAATGCTTTATTCCTCTTTTGTCTTGTAAGACTGCTTGTTTCAGAGAATTGAACTTTGCAAATGCTTCACTCGTAGGTATCGGCATTTCGTTTGTAATGAAAGCTGGAGCTTTTCCCTTTTTCGGCTTTACATGCTGAGGTTTTCCATAAAGAAGGCGAACCAATTGCTCCCAATTTTCATTTTCTGCCTCTGAGCTTGAAAAGTTTACCCACATCCTTGCCTTCATAAATGTGGGTAAGAATGGCTCGCCGTCGTCACCAAACTCACACACGATGGGAATAAATTTTGATTGCTTTACTTTTGCATAAACTTCGCCAGAAATAATTTGCGACTCAGTACCAACACCGGCTTTCCTAGCATCAGCCTTTTCTGCATACGCTCGGTCGCATATAACTAATACATGCGTAACTTTAGGGTCAGTTACCATGCTCTCCATAAACGCGTACTTGTCATCACCTTCTTTTAAATCATAGATATCCAAAATGACATCGACACCATCGGCAACAAGCCGATCAGCCCAATGCTTTACTAACTCTTGATGTGACTGATCTGTCCAGCTATATGAGATAAATACTTTTGGTTCTTCCATAAGGTCTTTTCTTCTTGTAAAGCTAACTTCTTAGTATTTATGCGCTGCGCTGTTTACAGGCCATAAATCGCTTGTTGGATTTGGCCGCTGCCACATCCATGTCAATTGGTATAAATGATGCTATAGGAATTTACTTTTTTGCGGTAGCGTTTTTTATACAGTTTGATAGCTAATCACTTGATATTGTTTTAGCTTTCTCATTTTTTACGCTCACTTTCGACCGACAGATAGAACACGGAAGAAAGGACTGGCACAAATTTTTGGTGTTTAACTGCCAACACCAATAAAAAGATGGGACAGGCATAACTCTTTTGGGATTCACAGCCGACACCAATGCCACAGGAGTTCACCATCCCCTCGGAGTTGCCGCAGGGCATTTGCGGTCGTTGCGTGAGCGAGGCATGGATGCCGAGATAGCGTCAGTCGAATCAGGGACGAGCGTCTGACGCGATAGCATAAGAACGCTTAATGCCCAAGGGGCTTTCAACTCCGTTAGGGGCGTCTTGGAGAATCCAAGGAGGATAGGACGAGCAGTCCTCCTTGGTCGGGTGTGGGGTGAAGCCCCACGACGTTGACGTTGACGTTGACTTTGATTTAGCTTTCTAACACGACTGATGAAACTTAAGCACTTTCATGTTCGAGCACGAACGTAAGGGCTAACATCCCAAGTTGTCACACCTTCAACCCAAGGTTAAATCTTCACACAGACAAACAGCGCATTACCTGAGCTTAAATCCCATGGGACGATTTTTTCATAATCGTGTTCAAAGATATGCACTTCAAAATATGGCGCGAGTAACGCTTGCAGCTCTGCAAAACTGGTGGCGACCATAGTGTGTTGGTCTTGCCATAACTCAGTTTGATGCGCAGATGTATCGGCATCAGCTTCGAAATCAGTGAGTTGAGTAAAAGGCTGCTGACGCTTTGCAATGCTTAGATTTAACGACTGGTTTTCGCCTTGACCACTGTAATGCCAGCCAGATTCAAAGGCAAAATGATGCCCCTCAAACTCGGCAAAATGCTTAATCGATAAGCGGTTATCGATGCGGTGCTTATCAACCGAGTTAAAACAAAATATCCCGCCGTCATTCAGGGCACTGTGCACACTGGCGATACAACTTTTAAGGCGCTCTATGTCCGCACTGTAATGGATGGAATATAAAAAACAGGTAATTAAATCCACTGGCTGCTCAAGATAAAAGGCGGTCATATCTTGCAGATTAAACTGGGCCTCAGGGCAACGACGCATGGCCATATCGAGCATCGGCTGATTAATATCTAGGCCACTACACTGATAACCAAGGTCGATAAAATGCCGTACATGTGGGCCAGTGCCACAGGCTAAATCAAGGTGTTGTTTACCATTATTCCCTAAGAACTGATGCAATCGATGGATGCTCGCACTCTGTTGTTGATAGTTAATATCGGAGCACATTAAATCGTAATAACCGGATAGATCGGTATAAAGCGCGTTAGAAGACATAGCAGCGAAGAGAAGGTATGGGCAATTAAGGGTGGCGCATGATATATCAGTTAGCCCAGAACCGATACACACAATTCCACAACCAATCTGAGTGCAAGGCACTTGGAGCACATTAATTCAATAAAACAATGCTACAGCGCAGCATTACAATCTAAGGCGTCAAAGGTAGTTAAATACTCGAGTTGGGGTTTGGCGAAGTAGTAACCTTGAAAATAATGAATACCACGGCCAACAAGATAGTCTAACTCCGCTTTACTCTCGACCCCTTCGGCCAACACCTGAGTGTTAAGCGTGCGACAAATCCCGAGCACTTCATCGATAACAAACTGTTTTTGTTTGTCTAAATGGATATCTCTGATCAACTCCATATCGAGTTTTAATACCTGAGGGCGCAAAAACTCCAACCAACTCAAATCAGCGAAACCACTGCCAAAGTCGTCGATGGCGGTGATAAATCCCCGTTTAGCGTAACTGTCAAAGATACGGCTCAATTTGGCTCTATCGACAATTTGCTCACCCTCAGTGACTTCAAACATGATGTTATGAATATTAAAACCAAAGAGGTCGGCCGCTTCAATCGAGGCGCGGATACAGGTTTCAGGGTTATAAACCGCATTAGGTAAAAAGTTGATACTTAATATTTTATCAAGGCCAAGCTTAGCGGCGGTTTCAATGGCTTTGACCCGACAAGCCTGATCAAAGTAGTACTTATTGCTTTCGTTTATACGCTCAAACACCCAAGCAGCACCTTCGCCATTTGGGCCGCGCACTAGGGCTTCATAACCATAAATCTGCTGATTTGGCCAATCGATAATGGGCTGAAATGCCATACGAATTTCAAATCCGAGTGACTTACCACTTAAACAGTCCATACAGGTTTGTTGCTTGATTCGAGAGGGAAAATCCATCATAGGTCTCCATAACCTTATCCTCTCTCAGTGTGGGGATAAATCGCTAATTTTGCCAGCGTTTAGTGCCTTTGCTCTGTTAAAACATGCAATATTGTAAATATGTTGACTCAGAATTAACCGATTGCGCCCCATAACAGCAATGGATGAGCCAAAGAATCCTCATCCATTGCATCTCGTTATGACTTATTTGAGTTTATAAACCACTTCGACTCTGTCTTCGATAGTCACTTGGCCATATTGATAGCTTTCGGCGGCGCCCATGGCATCGGCCTTAGCATTCATACGTAACATCACCGGTTGCACAGGGCGTTGATCGTAATAACGAATTTGCCAAATCTTACCTAGGTTTTCCCCAAATCCCTTAGCTAAGGATTCTGCTTTTTGTTTGGCATCGACAATCGCCGCTTGGCGCGCCTTGGCCACATACTCGGCCTCTTTACTCGACTTAAGGGCGATATTATTAACCCTGTTGATCCCCTCCTCTAAGGCGGAGTCTAAAATCGTATTTAAACGTGCCAAATCGTTAATAGTCACAGTGACTTGGCGACTCGCGGTGTAACCAGTTAGCTCAGGTGCTTTATCCTGCGCATACACATATTGGGGTTGCAGATTTAAGTTGGCGCTTTGGATCTGCTCCTTGGTAATCCCCGCTGCCGTCAAACGGGCGATAAATTTCGCCACCGCCGCATCCGAGTTATCTTTAGCCGCCTTAGCGTCTTTCTCGGTGACAGCAACTTCGACATTAAGCTCAGCCATATCCGGCTCGACTTGAATTTGGCTTACGCCCATGGTTTCGATATGGGGAAAGTCCACATCGGCAGCCACTGCGGTGGCAGTAAATACACCAGAGAAAAGACCACCAGCCACTAATACAGCTAAAAGAGAATGCTTCATTATTAACTCCAACTAAATCATTTAAGGCGAGACTGCCTTGATTCTAATGCGATGGCTATCAGCTAAAAGTGTGACTCGCCATCTACTAGCCATACAAACGAATCATACAAACGAATCATACAAACTATCCCTATAAACGCGGGTAGACATAAAAAGGGTTAATTTTTTTAAAACTTTTTAAATTGGCAAAAGTTATCAGCCTATCGCTAAAATCCTCTTCCACAAGCACTCAAGCTACAGTTGTGACTTTCCATACGAGCACGCATACGAGCCAGTCAGTCTCTAACTGGTAGAAACGCGCTCTTAGCTGTACACTTTTCACCCAAAGACACTGTACCTTTTAATCACTTCAGGTATAATCCGCGCTCTTTTTACGGCGCTCTTTTATCAGCATCAGCGAGACACCATGACAGTTGAAACTTTTCATCCTAAGCAAACTACCACGCTTGAGACCCCTGCCAAAACATTGGAAGCCGCCAGTGCTGACTCTGTTAATACGGGCAATGCTGCCACAGGCAATCGCATCGGTTTTGTGTCTTTAGGTTGTCCAAAAAACCTCGTGGACTCAGAGCGCATTCTGACCCAGTTACGCATCGACGGCTATGAAGTCACCAACAGCTACGACAATGCCGATCTGGTAATCGTTAACACCTGTGGTTTTATCGACGCTGCGGTTGAAGAATCCTTAGATGCGGTGCGCGAAGCCTTAGAAGAAAACGGCAAAGTAATCGTAACGGGCTGTTTAGGCGCTAAAGAAAACCAAATCCGCGAAGTGCACCCAGATGTGCTCGAAATTACTGGCCCACACAGCTACGAAGCCGTGTTAAAGCACGTTCACAAGTACGTGCCAAAACCTGAGCACAACCCATTTACCTCGTTAATCCCACAAACTGGGGTTAAGTTAACGCCTAAACATTACGCTTACTTAAAAATTTCAGAAGGTTGCGACAACCGTTGTACCTTCTGCATCATCCCAGCACTGCGTGGCGATTTAGATAGCCGCGGCGCAGGTAGCGTATTAGATGAAGCCAAACGTTTAGTTGAAGCTGGCGTACAAGAAATCCTTGTGGTGAGCCAAGACACCTCTGCCTATGGTAAAGACAAGGGCGGCCGCACCGATTTTTGGAACGGTATGCCAGTTAAGCAAGACATCACCAGCCTTGCTCGCCAACTGGGCAAGATGGGCGCATGGGTACGCTTACACTACATCTACCCATACCCATGGGTTGACGATCTGATCCCATTAATGGCCGAAGGTTTAATTCTGCCTTACTTAGACATTCCAATGCAGCACGCCAGCCCACGCATCCTGAAGATGATGAAGCGCCCAGGCCGTGTTGACCGTCAGTTAGAAGCCATCCAACGTTGGCGCGAAATCTGCCCAGATTTGGTGATCCGCTCAACCTTTATCGTGGGCTTCCCAGGTGAAACCGAAGAAGACTTCGAAATGCTGCTCGACTTCCTGCGTGAAGCGCGCCTCGACCGCGTTGGCTGCTTCAAGTACTCAGAAGTGGAAGGCGCTGTCGCCAACACCATCGCTGAACTTATCAGTGAAGACGTGAAGGAAGACAGATACCACAGATTTATGGAAGTCCAAGCCGAGATCAGCGCTGAGCGTTTAGCGCGTTTCGTTGGCCGCACTATGGATATTCTGATCGATGATGTTGACGAAGAAGGCGCGATTGGCCGCAGCTTCGCCGATGCCCCAGAAATCGACGGCATGGTATTTATCAACGGTGAAACTGAACTCGAACCCGGCATGTTAGTCCGCGCGGTGATCACTCACTCGGACGAGCACGATCTGTGGGCCGAGTTAGTGGATGCCGATGCAGAGGATGAAGTCGAGGCTTAAGCCTTCAAATCATTCAAGTTTTAATAAGACGAGCCACAATCTCAATTGTGGCTCGTTTTTTTATGGGCAAAATCTGGCTAATTCTCTCAATAGGTGAAGGCTAGATAGTGCTACAAAAGGGATTGAGGAGGAAATCGCAAGGCAATGTGAGGGAGGAGTCTAGCAGGGATTAAATGAGCAGGATTAACGCGGCAAAAACGTTAAAACATCATCCCCATAAAGTCGAAAGGGGTATCGCCCCTGTGCTGATACCCCTTTCGGTTTGCTGCTTTACGGTTATAAGACCCTTTGCCCTTTTTCGGCTTTTCGGTACGCATCCGAAATAACGGGCTGGTCACCAGCGCCTTAAGTGCATTGTCTGTAATGGTGCCGCGACCATTTTCATGCTCTTGCACACTCTGGGCTGTTACTTTTGCCACATTTATCTTAGTCATAATGACTCCTCAATTAATCCTCAATTCATCCTATATTGGTCAAGGGCCAAGTTAATCATTCTCAGCCAGCGGCGACACTATAAACCAATCTAAAAAGATGTACAGAGTTTGTGCAAAACCGCAAAGAATCGCTCTTTTTATTATCAAAAAGTATGATAGATTAATCCAACAAAAATAATACATTAGGCTAACAAGCCTTCATTTTAAGTCGCTATTTAGCGATACGATTACCCTTTGTAATCACAGGATAGGGAGTGATTAATTTTGCCGTTTGCAGTGATTTATCGGCCATTACTGAGCCTACTTTGCCTATTACTCATCCTATCCCCCAGCCTAGCGCAGGCTTTTTCAAGCTCTGAGTGTGTTATTAGCATGGGCTATCGCACCAGTGAACGCCGCCCCTTTATCGAACAGGAACCTAATAACCAAGGGTTTTACTACGATATTTACCAAGTCGCGGCCGAAAGAGTGGGATGTAAATTGCGGGTAATTCGAGCACCTAAACTGCGTATTTTACGGGATCTCAAACTCGGAAATATCGATTTTTATCCTGGGCTGCATTTTAGTGAAGAACGTGCCCAATTTACCTATTTTATTCCTAACGGTCTGTCGGAGCGCATTATTGGAATTAGCCGAGCGGGTGCGGCAAATGTTGGTTCATTAGAGCAGTTATCACAGAGCGGTATGACGCTATTAATTGCCCCGGGCAGCTACGACTTTAATGGCATATCCGAAACCATGTCGGTCCGTAAACCGCCAGAACTCAATGTGCCTAAGGCCTTAGATTACCTTATTAGTGGCCAAGGGGACTTTTTTATCTACGATCAAGCAACCATCAGTTATTACCTTAAAAATCGAGATACAAGCCAATTTAAGCTACACCCTAATTGCTGCCAGCAACCTCAAGCTATGTATCTGGGATTTTCGAAAAAAAGCCGCCATTTTCGTGGGCAACATAACCCTAACTATCGCGCCGATCTTCCCTTAAGTCCGAATAACAGCCCAAGCGTACTCGCTGAAGATTCAAAGGCCTATGAATTTGCCAAAGCACTCGCCGCCATGGATGCAGAGGGGGAAACCCAGCGTATCTACTTCAATCACTTCGGTTAATCCAAGGGCGTGTTAAACCGCGCCGCTTGATATCCTCACCTTGGCGCTAGCTTATCCTCATCTTGGCGCTAGCGAGAACTTCAGGCCGCTATTTCAGCTTTATCTTTATAAGCTCTGCGACAATATGCCGCACTTGTCACACTTAGATGATCTTTATAATGCAGCGCAATTTATCTAAGTGAATGGAAGACAATAAGATGGCTGCAAACGCTTCAACTATCCCCCACGGCTTTAAATGCTCCGCAATCGCCAGCGCGCTAACCTTAGCATTAGGCGCTTCAGTTGCCTCACAGGCCATGGCTGACGAGACAAATCAGGCTCAAATTGAACGTATTCAAGTCCATGGCGAACAGAGTATTGGCCGTAATGCCTTAGGCTCGGCCGATGCTTTGCTGAAAGATCAAGGCGTCGATTTCTCCGAAGCGGGCGGCGTTTCCGCCTTGCCCGTGCTTAATGGCATGATGGGCGATCGCATTAAAGTGTTAGTCGATGGTGCGGATATCACCGCCTCCTGCGCTAACCAAATGAACCCACCACTTTCCTACGTTTCCGCTAATCAAATCAGCTCGGTAGAAGTGGTCGCGGGCGTGTCCCCTGTCAGTGCGGGCGGTGACAATATCGCCGGGGTGATTAAGGTTAATAGCCTGAATCCAAAGTTTAACGACAGCGACAACCTCAGCTTTGAAAGCGGTGAAATCTCATCGGGATACCGCAGCACCAGCGATGCATTCCTACTCGGCGCGAAGGCTGGGATTGCCAGTAAGGACCTAAGTTTCAGCTATCAAGGCGCCTATGAAGACGCCAATAGCTACCACGATGGTCACGGCGATAAAGTACTCGATACCCTCTATCGCGCCCAAAACCATGCGTTAACAGCGGCATGGCGCGATGACACACAACAACTGGCGATTAAGTTAACGCACCAAGCAATTCCATTCCAAGGTTTTCCTAACCAATACATGGATATGACGGATAACAAGAGTTATGGCGCCCTAGTCCGTTATCTGCGGGATTTAGACAACGATGGCGAATTTAGCGCCCAGTTAAACTGGCACAGTGTGAAGCATGAAATGGGCTTCTTCACCCCAGAAAAAACCGGCAAGATGCCAATGAATACAGAGGGTAGCGATTACAGCTACCAACTGCATTGGCGCCTACCCATGGGCGATAACAGCACGCTACTCCTAGGTCAGGAATTTTATAACTATCAACTCGATGATACTTGGCCAGCGGTGCCCGGCACTATGATGGCACCCAATGACTATATCAATATCAATGACGGTGAACGCCGCCGCGCCGCAGTTTATGGCGAGTGGCAGCAAAACCTCACGCCACTCTGGTGGTTATCCGCTGGGGTGCGCTATGAATATGTCACCACAGATACGGGCGAAGTGCAGGCTTACAGCAATATGCCCATGATGGGCATGCCCAATGTGGATGCCGAGGCGGCAAAAGCCTTTAATGCCATGGATAGAAGCCGTGACGACAACCTAATCGATGCGACATTGCTGGCACGTTATCAATTGTCGGCCAAACAACAATTGGAATTTGGCTTAGCCCGTAAAAACCGCGCACCAAACCTGTATGAGCGTTACAGCTGGGGCCGCGGCGTGATGGCAACCACAATGATCGGCTGGTATGGCGACGGTAACGGCTATGTCGGCAACCCCGATCTTAAGCCTGAAACGGCGCATACTCTGAGCGCGGCCTACAAGTTTAATGGCGATGAATGGCAATTCTCTACCACGGCTTGGTATAGCGCAGTGACAGACTATATTGATGCCGAGGTGATTGGCAGCTTTAACCGTACTGGCCTTGCCAGCGGTAAACGCAATATCCTTAAATTCACCAACGAAGATGCCAATTTATATGGCGCTAAGTTTAGTGCGGTCTACCTATTAGCCAATACCGACAGCGGTAAATGGCAGATGCAGGGTAAGCTCGATATCACCCGCGGCGAGCGTGATGAGGGCAATGAGCCACTTTATCAAATCAAACCGCTACAAACCGAGTTAGCCCTTAGCCATCAACTGGGTGATTGGGAAAACCGCCTATCATGGCAATGGGTAGCGACTAAGGATAAAGTCGATGAGCGCCGTTTAGAAAATGAGACCGACAGCTATTCGCTGTTAAATCTAAGCAGCAGTGTTAAATGGCAAGAGCTGAGTTTAACCTTTGCAATCAACAACCTGTTTGATACTTACTACGAACTACCGCTGGGTGGTGTCAACCTTGCCGAGTTTAAGGCTGATAGCACGGGTGGCTTTAGCCAAGTCGCAGGTTCGGGTCGCTCATTTGAATTAAGTGCCAGCTACAAATTCTAATGACTACCGCCGCTAACAAGTGGTGATGCAATTTAGGGCGGGTCAGTTAAATCAAAAAGGGCAAATGCTAATGCATTTGCCCTTTTGTGTTTCAATTGACTGAACCGTTATATGCCGCTGGCTAGTTACCCGCGACCTTCATCTCGGATAATAAAATCCCGCCGGTGCGGATAGACGAACGTAAATCGAAGTCCTTACTGACCGCCTGAATCCCACGGAACATATCCTTCAAATTGCCAGCAATGGTAATTTCTTCAACGGGGAACTGCACTTCACCATTTTCCACGTAAAAACCGGCGGCGCCACGGGAATAATCCCCCGTCACCATATTCACGCCTTGGCCCATCACTTCAGTGACAATCAAGCCCGTGCCCATGCCTTTGACTAACTCATCAAAACTTTGACCAGTGTGCGCTAGGGTCCAGTTGTAAATCCCGCCCGCATGACCTGTGTTAGGTAGGCTCAATTTGCGCGCCGAATAACTGGTTAGTAAATAGGTTTCTAATATGCCGCGATCGATGATGCGTCTATCTTGGGTCGCCACGCCTTCGCTATCGTAGTTGGCACTGGCGAGTGCGCCTAATAGATGCGGCTGCTCTTCAATATTGAACCAGTCAGGGAAGATTTGGGTGTGAATGGCATCGAGTAAGAAACTTGATTTACGATACAAACTACCGCCACTGATGGCACCAATCAAATGGCCGATTAAGCCAGTCGCAATCTCTGGCGCCAGTAATATTGGCAAACGGGTGGTGGCAATCTTACGAGCCCCTAAACGGCTCACGGTTTTCTCGGCGGTTTTTAGCCCCACCGATTCAGGAGAAAGCATCTCATTGAATTTACGGGCGATAGTGTAATCGTAATCCCGCTGCATATTGCCGTCGCTATCTTCACCGATCACGCTGCAACTTAAGCTATAGCGCGAGCTGCAATAACCATTTAAGAAGCCGTGGCTATTACCATAAACCTTAACCGACGTATGGGCGTTTGCGCTGGCGCCGTCAGAGTTATTGATGCGCGGATCGGCATCGAGCGCCGCGGTTTCGGCGCGAATGGCCAATTGGGCTAATTCGTCGGGGGAAATATCTTCAGGATAATAGAGTTTAAGATCGCGGATCTCGGTCGCCATTAAGGCTTTATCGGCTAAACCGCTAAACGGGTCGGCCGAGGTGTAACGGGCGATATCATCTGCCGCTTTAACCGCAAGAGCAATGGCTTCAGGACTGAGATCTGAGGTAGATGAACTGCCCTTGCAACCATCGCGATAAACCGTAATACCGAGGGCGCCATCTTTATTAAACTCTACCGTTTCAACTTCCTTTAAACGGGTTGAAACCGATAATCCCTGTTGTTTACTGATCGCCACTTCAGCGGCATTTGTCCCTAATTTATTCGCATATTCGAGGGCCACAGCAACCGCATCTTTCAGCGCGGTCAATTCACTATCGATTCTGTTCAAAGACACAAAGCAACTCTTTAGTTATAGGCAATGCCGCTAGCATAACAAACACCTATCCCATTCTCATTATTTATTGCGCGCTTTACTGATTGAATCGCGCTTTAACTAGGCGAATTTTGGCGGGAGATGTTATTATTAGCGCGTTATTTAACTGAGGTTTTATCTATATGAAGATTGTTGGTGATTCAGAACATTTTAAACAGCCCTATGACAGTAACGACGATTATGTCAGTAAAACTGAGGATAAGCGTGACTGCGAAGCGGCTCAAAAAGTCGGTATGGAACTGGTCTCACTCAGCAAAACCCAGCTAGATAAAATCGAGCTGGACGAGCACTTGTACGACAGCATTCAGCAAGCTCATAAGATTAAGCCAAAGACCGAAGCCTATCGCCGCCATATGCAGTATATCGGCAAGCTGATGCGTAACGTCGATATTGAACCTATCAAGGCGTCGCTCGCGGTCGTGCTTAACAAAAACAGCAACGAAACCGCCAAGTTGCAAATGTTCGAGAAAATGCGTGAGCGTTTACTCACCCAAGGCGACGGTGAAATCCAAACCTTAGTGGAACATTACCCACAGTTGGACAGACAAAAACTGCGTACCTTAGTGCGCCAAGCAACCAAAGAGCTGGCAAAAGGTCCTGAGTCTAAATCCTCAAAAGAGCTGTTTAAATATTTACGCAGCGAAATCCAAGACTAGCGTGTTGAGTTTTTGAGATTACATTTTACTGTTCAAGCAAGCTCTAGCTCGCGAAGCGAGGGATAACACACCGTTATTCAACTCAAATGACGGGCGGCTCTTATGATTAAAAGTAAGAGTAAGAGCTTGCCAGAACACCCTCTTGGCCAGCATATGGCTACAAAATACCCCTGAAAGTCAACACGCCCCAATCCCCGCACTTCGGAATATTACCTTAGGCGCTAGGCGCGATTTAGCAAAAGGTAATGTCTCTAACCCTGCTTTCTATGGGTCAACAAAACTGGGAAAATTTTATCAACGAGTTTTGCAAACGAACAACATGGCCTAGCCAGTCAGCGTAAAAAAATGTCGTTCACTCTTAAGCGAACGACATTAGCATACCTCAGTGCTGTTACTTTATGAGTCAATACCTTAGTTAACTCTGCAACTCTACTGCTTTGCGCAAACGTAGGCTGCGCAGCGCCAAATACAACATCCCTACAGCTCCCCAAATTAAGCCAAGTTCTAAGGACTGAGGCTCGAGGTTTATCCACAGCACGCCAATGGTCGCCGCACCACACAGGGGCAAGATGAAATACTGCAAATGTTCCTTAAGGGATTGATTACGTTTTTCTTTAATATAAAACTGCACTATCACCGACAGGTTAACGAAGGTAAAAGCCACTAAGGCGCCGAAATTGACCAAAGCCAAGGCCATTTCTAAATCAAATGACACCGCCGAAAGCGCCAGTAACCCCACCAGAATCACGTTAAATGCCGGAGTACGCCATTTAGGGTGAACATAACCAAAACCTTTATTGGGCAGCATATTGTCGCGCCCCATCACATAGAGGATGCGCGCCACCCCCGCATGAGCCGCCATGCCCGATGCTAGCACCGCAATCGTTGTCGCCACCAGCACGATAGACTGGAATAAATTACCGCCCACATACAGGGCAATCTCAGGCAGCACAGCGTCTAACTGCTGGAAGCGAGAAATATCAGGGAAATAGAGTTGTAAGAAATAGGATACGCTCACAAAAATCACCCCGCCAATCAGCGCTGTCAGTACAATGGCGCGGGGGATCACTCGCTTAGCGTCCTTGGTTTCTTCACTCAATGAACTTAAGCCATCGAAGCCTAAGAAGGAGAAGCACAGAATGGTCGCGCCAGTAAAGAGCGGCGCTAAGGTTATCTGCTCCGAATAGAATGGACGCACGCTGGCAATAACCCCTTCACCTTCGCCAAGGGACAAGCTATGGGCCATTAAACCGATGAAGACTAAGATAATGGCTATCTGAGCAAATACGATAACGCCATTAAAATTCGCAACTAAATCAATGCCTCTCAGGTTGAGTACCGTCATGACGGTGACTAAACCAAAGATGAAAATCCAAGGCTCCACGTTGGGGAACATGGCAGTAAGGTAGATTTTGGCCAATAGCATGTTGATCATCGGCATAAACATGTAATCGAGTAGCGATGACCAACCCACCATAAAACCGACATTTGGGCTAAAGGTTTTTTGGGCATAGGTATAAGCCGACCCCGCATAGGGATATTTACGCACTAAATGACCGTAGCTAAAAGCGGTAAACAGGATACCCGCTAATGCGAGCAAGTAAGAGGTGGCCACGTGGCCAGAGGTGATCTCAGAGACAATTCCGAAGGTGTCAAACACGGCCATAGGCGTGAGGTAAGCGAGCCCCATCACAACCACTTGCCATAGATTAAGGCTTTGCTTTAAGCTCGGTTTTTGTTGGCTCATATACCACCTCCGAGTGCAGTCGGTGGAATGACTAACGCAACATCTTGATTGACGGCAATGACCGAAAATCCGGTAAACAACAGCCCCATTGAATTGTCCTCAGTAAAGTAGGTTCAAGCGAACCTCGTATCATTTCCGGATGTTTACCGGCCTCTATTGGTTTAAAACCCATATATTCAAAAAGAAAATAACCGAGGCAATGAATACCTCGGTTATTTTTTCGGCGCGCATTTTCGCCCAAAACAGGGTAGAAGACAACCCAATAAGCACATTAAGTGCCTTTTATGTGCCCTAGATTAGGGCGTGTTGACGTTTCGAGATTAGATTTTGTTCGTTCTGGCAAGCACGTGCTCGCGAAACGAGGAATGATGTGTCGTTATTCTACTCAAATGACGAGCGGCTCTTATGACAGAAAGTAAGAGCAAGGGCTTGCCAGACGAACCCTTCGGGCAGCATTTGGCTGGCTTTTCTGCCGCGTTATCATCCGTTTGTGTAGAATAACTACACTGCACGGACTTTGCCTTGCATAAAGCTGCAAAAATACCCCTGAAACGTCAACACGCCCTAACAATGGCAACAATATCTGTAGAAGAATAACTCAACACAGGCAAGAAACGAGCGAATCTAAAGCCTATATCGATGTTTGTAATACATTTGCTCGGCGTTTAATCCCTAAAATGGCAAGGCCAAAAAATGCCGCAAATAATCCCCAAAGCTGTAACCACTTTGGCAGTACACTTGCCCACGTCGCGCCCATTTGGTTCAGCTCCAACATCCCCATAATGGCGGGCACCGCAGGGATAATCTGCGAGCCCAGCACAAGCGGCTCAGGGATTAAGGCAATCGGCCAGACAAAGCCGGAGACAAACAAAATTGGCATTGAAATGAGCAGCAATACTTGAGTCGGCAAATCGCGGCGGGTAAACAAGGTGCTCATCGCGACTCCGGCCGCCGCCGTCGCCAATAAAAACGGTAATAGCCACAGTGCGACCAGGCCAAAACTCGCTTGAACACTGACGTTATACCAGTGGTAGCAATAGCCCACATAAAAGCTGGTAAACAGAGTATAAATCAGCATAAAGGCTAAAATTCGACCGCAAACCAATTGCAGTGGCGACACCTGTTGCCAATAACCCTGATGACGCCACTGGCCTGCACCTAAAATGCCAGTACCGATCAGCAGTGTTTGATGCAGGATCAGTAAAAATAACCCCGGCACGACATAAGGTGTATAGCCTAGGCTTGGGTTAAACGCAGGAACACTATTTAAGTGCAGCGAGTTGAGGTTCTGCTCGGCCTCCTTAGGATTTTTCCCCTGGGCCAGCATGCCAATCCATTGAATTTGTTTACCGGCATCCATCCCCGCACTGACAAGACCTTCGGCCACAGCGGAGTAAATCAAGAAGTAACTGGCATCACCGCCGTAGCTTAAGGTTACGCCCTTACCGAGCAACAAATCGCGGCGAAATCCTTCGGGGATCACCAATAAACCGTGCGCCTTACCCGTTTCGATAAGGCGTTTCGCCTCGGAGATAGAGCCGACTTGGCCTATCACTTGGATTTTTGCACTGGCATCCGCATGGCGAATAAGTTGACGACTCAGGGAAGAATGGTCTAAATCCACCACGATAAGCTGCTGTTCTGTTGGGACTTGGTGCAAATAAGGCAAGGGATAGAGCACCGAATAAAACAGCACACCGCCAAATAGGGTCACAGCGATAGCCTTATCGCTAATAATCGCCTTTAATTCAGTGAGCACTAACTGCCATAAATTCATGTTATTGCCCCTTCACTGATAGAGATGTATCGGTGTCAGCCGCTACCGAATTGGGGGTTACCGTTATCGGCAGTAGTTTGCTCGCCAAGGCATAAATCACGGGGAGCAGGCAAATAAATCCCCAATAACTACTCAATTGCTGCGCCATCGTTGACCAAGTAGCACCATAACTGACCACGCTCACATGGGATTCAATATAATGGCTCGATGGCATAATGAGCCGCCACCACTGGGCAAGTTGTGGCATTTCGTGGGTAGGGAAAGTGATCCCCATAAAGGCAAAGGCTGGTGCGAATAATGCGGTACAAAAACTGATGACCCGCGCGCTATCACGCATCAGCACAAACACCAGTAACACCAAACTCCAAACCGCCAGCAGCATGATCAACTGGGCAAACAGTAGCAGCGCTATACTACCCGCAAAAGGCAGGGCCAGATACAAATACAACCAAGCGAGGATAAACCCACCCTGTAACATCAAGATAGGCGTAAACAACAGGATCTTAGCCAACACCTTAGGCCAAAAATGCTCGGTCAATTGATTGGAGATCCCGTCCTCTAACTGTGCGGCATTAAGGTGTAACTCGCGATTTAAGCTGTTAGCCATCACCAGCATAGATAACAACTGCCAAAGGGCTACCAATACCGGCGGCACTAAAAAGCCAATGTAGTTATTGTTACGATTAAACAATGCAGTGGTCTGGCTTTTGACCGGGCTTAAATTCACCGCCACTTGGGATTTTGGTGTACCCGTCATCAGTTGCTTAAGGCCTGCGACCTGCAACAACCCATCGCCGAGACTCAACTGAATTTGACTCGACAACAGCTTACCCACCAGCAAAAACTGGCTGTTGTAGCGCACATCAATTGTGGGTGTATGGCCGGTGAGCAAATCCTTTTTCATATCATAGGGAAATACTACCACCGCATAGACCTGCGCCTGCTGCATAGCCTCGACGGCCGAGGAGAGATCGGAAAAACTCTGGGGATCGGTCACAGGATTGGCTTTGAGCTGACGGGTCAACATCCGGCTGAGTTGGCTATGGTCTTGGTCAACAATCGCCACGGGTAACTGCCGCGGTAAACCCGCACTAAATAACCACCACAGGCACAAAATCCCCAGCAACGGAATGTAACTGATAAGGGCTAGTTGCCAAGGATCGCGCCATAGCGCCTTAAGCTCGCGGCGCACCAATGCCATGAACAACGCCATTAAGCCTACGGAGGCAGACTCTGTCGCATCGGCGGTAGTGCCATGCTCACTCAATGGCTTAGGCTCGCTCGGTAACTTGGTCACAGTCGTTACTCTGCACTAAGCAGCACAGACATACCGACGCGCAGATCAGCAATTGGCGCCGTTGGGCGTAATTCAACCTCAAAGGTGCGCATATCAAAATCGTGGCCGCTTTCGGTCGAACGCCAAGTCGCAAAATCCCCCATCACACTGATATGGGAGACAGTAAACTCTACCGTTTTATCCAGCGCTGGCAGCGTTAATTGCAGTTTATCGCCCTTTTTAAAACGCTTTAGTTGATCTTCACGTACTTGGAATACCGCCCAAGCGTCCTGCATATCAATCAGACTCACCACAGGGAAACCACTCGGCGCCAGTTCACCTGCTTGCAATAATACTTCGCTAATTTCCCCAGATTTAGGCGCACGCATTTGGCTATCAGCCATAATGGCACTGACTTCTTTCACCGCGCCTTCGGCCATACGCGCATTCCCCGCCGCAGCAGCTTTGGTTTCAACCCGCGCGCCTTCTTCGGCCATTTGATACATGGCTAACGCCGCTTGTTCTGTGTATTTTGCCGCTTGCCACTGGGTAAAGGCTTCATCGCGTTTTTGCCGTGCAGCGACTCCTTCGGCAAATAAGTTTTCAACGCGGGTATAGGTAGTTTTTGCCAGTGTTGCCGCGGCTTGCGCCTTAAGCCATTGCTCTTTAGCTGCCATCACTTCTTGGCTACGGGCACCATTATTTGCCTCTTGTTGCAAGGCTTTAGCGGCATCACGGCCACCTTCGGCCTGCATCAACTTGGCATCTAGCTCAGGGCTGTGGATAGCAAATAACAAATCACCTTCATTGACACTATCGCCACGGCGCACAAGCACTTGTTCGACCCGTCCTGGCACCTTAGAGGATACGTTATATTCGCGGGCTTCAATCTGCCCCTGCAACACACTCGGCTTTGGGCTATAAGCCAGTTTGAGCCCATAGGCTAAAATAAGGCCTAATGCGACCAACGCCGTGAGAGCAAGAATTCTGTTAGCGCGCATTGATAGTCTCCTGCGATTGAGTGCCTGTGGCACTGCGACCGATAAATTCATCTAATTGACCACTGATGGCCATTAATCTGGCATAGGCTTGCACATAGCGATAACTGGCACCGAGCTGCTGGGTTTTAACGGCGCTCAGTTTTAATTCGGCATCGACCCTATCAATAGACGTTGAAAGCCCTTGATTAAAGGCGATTTCCCTTAAACGCAGGTTCTCGGTAGCCAATTCAAGTGAAGTATCGAGTGCTTTAACTTCTTCTTCGGCCTGTAATAACTGCCGATAGCTTTGATCGAGCAGCAAACTTAAGTCTTGGCGTGTCTGCGCCTTAGTGTAACGGGCTTGCAGCAAGGCACTCTTAGCCGCTTCCACTTTACCGCTGCGGCCATCGCGGCTCAGCAAGGGCACCTTTACACCGACACCGACCATCCAGTCCGGTTCTACCTTAGAAAACAAGCTGTCATCTTCGTATAAGGTGTAATTACCAAAGAGAAACACAGTCGGGTGATATTTACCTTTCTCTAAGGAAACCAAACCATTCGCCTGAGCCTCTTTAGCCTCAAGTAGCTTAAGCGCCGGGTGTTGATTTAAGGTCATTTGGGTCAAGTCCCCCAATGACGGCGCCTGTGGCAGCACAAATAGCGGCGAGTTAGTGCTGACATCACTCCGTTGCAACATACGCGATAGGGCGATAACGGCCATTTCATGCTGGCGGCGGGCGCTGCCTAAATTGACCTTAGCGTTGTCTAAGGCCACTTGAGCATTCAGGCGCTCGACCTTAGCGATTTGCCCCTCGCGCTCCAGCGCCAGCGCATGGTCAACGTGCTTAGTTAAGGAGGCCACCAGCTCAGTTTGGGTACTGACGAGGGATTGAGTCACATCAACGGCATAATAACGATCAACCAACTGCGTGAATAAGTCGCGGGTTGCTAACTGTAATTCCTGTTGTTTCTCGGCCACCATGGCGGCATGAATGCCTTGAGCCGCAGTGATCTGGCCGCCGGTATAAATCGGCCACATCGCCTGTAAGCTGGCGCGGAAAATATCTTGCTCGGTAAAGGGCGTGACAAATAATGAACCTGGAATACTCGCCAGTGCACCGCCAAGTGCGGGTGGCAAGGTCGCGGGATCAAGCGAGGCTAAGGGATTGAGATCCCTTAAATCTAATTCAATTGGTTTTTCGAGGCGGGTATAACTGCCATTCAGACTGAGGGACGGCAGATTTAAACTTTCGCCCGCCTCTTGCTCGCCCTTGGCGCGATTCACCTCTTGGGATTGAGCCTGGAGTTTATCGCTCACCTTAAGCACTTGCTGCCAAGCCTCAGTAAAGCTACTGGGCTGGGCATAGGCCGCTAACGGCAATAGTGAGGGCAAAGGCAATAAACACAGCCATGCCAAACGTGATAGTTTCATTAACACCTCTAGAGTAGTTACTCTAATTTCCTTTGCAAATGATAACATCCATCATGGAAGGCGGCTAGAACCCACCGCTGGAAGTGTAAGATGGGTTCTAAAATAAGCACTTAGCCAATCAACGTAGGAGCTTCTAGCTTCTAGCTTCTAGCTTCTAGCTTCTAGCTTCTAGCTTCTAGCTTCTAGCTTCTCGTTTTACGCAGTACCGCCTACGGTCAGCTTGTCGAGCTTAAGGGTCGGTTGACCGACACCCACAGGCACGCTTTGACCATCCTTACCACATACACCAACGCCCTTATCTAGCGCCATATCGTTACCCACCATGGAAATCTGACTCATGGCTTCAGGGCCGTTACCGATCAGGGTAGCGCCCTTAATCGCTTGAGTCACTTCACCATTTTCGATCAAATAGGCTTCAGAAGCGGAGAACACGAACTTGCCCGAGGTGATATCCACCTGACCGCCGCCGAAGTTAGGCGCATAGATGCCCTTCTTCACCGACTTGATAATCTCACTCGGATCAGACTCGCCCGCCGTCATATAAGTGTTGGTCATCCGCGGCATCGGCAGATGCGCATAGGATTCACGGCGACCATTACCCGTCGGTGCCACACCCATCAGGCGCGCATTTAATTTATCTTGTATGTAGCCTTTAAGAATACCGTCTTCGATTAACACGGTTCTCTGGGTTTGTACGCCTTCATCGTCGATGCTCAATGAGCCACGACGATTCGCAAGCGTGCCATCGTCCACCACTGTCACCAGTTGCGACGCCACTTGCTGGCCGACCATACCACTAAAGGCGCTGCTGCCCTTGCGGTTAAAGTCGCCTTCCAGACCATGGCCTACAGCTTCGTGCAATAACACGCCTGGCCAACCATTACCCAGCACCACAGGCATCTCTCCGGCGGGCGCATCGATGGCATTGAGGTTAACTTGTGCCTGACGCACTGCTTCACGGGCAAAGGCAAAGCACATAGGTAAACCGGTTTCATCATTTACCATAAACACGCTGTAATCGTGACGACCACCGCCACCAGCACTGCCACGTTCACGCTTGCCATGTTCTTCTAAAATCACGCTGCAATTAAAGCGCACTAACGGGCGAATATCGGCAGCCAAGGTGCCATCGCTGGCAGCGACCAAGATTTCTTCGTGCACACCAGCAAGGCTAATCACCACTTGAATAATGCGACTGTCGAGGCTACGAACATAAGCATCGGCCTCTTTCAGCAGGTTGATTTTTTTCACTTCTTCCATGGCGGCGATAGGGTCGAGACTATCGTACAGCGCCAAGGCTTGTTGGCGTTTGAAGGCCTGAACCTTGGCCTGCTCACCCGCTCCCGCAATACCGCGCGCCGCCTCGGCCGCAGCGCTTAAGGCCGCTGGCGTAATATCATCGGCATAGGCAAAACCGGTTTTCTCGCCGCTGATAGCACGCACACCGACACCACGTTCGATATGGAAGCTACCATCTTTAATAATGCCATCTTCGAGCACCCAAGATTCGTGGCGACTGCCTTGGAAATAGAGATCGGAAAAATCGACTTTATGTTGATGTATGGTGTTTAAATAACTTTGTAACCCATCTAGGGCTAAGCCACCCTTTAATAAACTTTGCTCTACTTGTGCTAAAAAAGGCATCGCGGTTCTCTCTGAAAGCTTGGCTAAAATTGGCAACTCACTCATTTTTAAATAACTTAAATTCGCTGTGAGTCTATTTCATCTAAATCTGTTGAAGGCTTAATCTGTTCAAGGTTTAAGGTTCGGTGCAGTAAAACGATTATGTTGCGCCACGGGCATTTTACTGCGGATGCTGTGCACCTCGGCCACATCGATATCGGCATGTACCCAACCTGTACCGGTTTTCTGCTCGGCAATTACCTCGCCCCAAGGGCCTATCACCATGCTCTGCCCCCAGGTCTCACGACTACCTTCGTTATGGGCGCCCCATTGGCCGGCGGCCAAAATAAAGCATTGGGTTTCAATGGCTCTGGCCTGTAATAACACCTGCCAATGGGCTTCTCCCGTGACCTTAGTAAAGGCCGAAGGCACGGTAATAATCTCGGCTCCCGCGAGGCGCAGCGCCCTGAATAAGTCCGGAAAGCGTAAATCATAACAGATGGTCAAGCCAATTTTGCCAAAAGGGGTGTCGATGACACTGATATGATTGCCGGGGCAGAAGGTTTCACTCTCGCGGTATTGCTTAGTGCCGTCAGCAACATCCACATCAAACAGATGCAGTTTATCGTATTGCCCTAAGGTATCACCTTTATCATCAAACAGATAACAGCGGCTGTAGACGCGCCCATCCTCCGCCAGCGCGGGGATGGTCCCCGCCACCATATACACAGAGTAACGAGCGGCTAAGGCACTTAAGGCGGATTTTAACGGGCTAAGATGACTATCACCCGCATAGGCGAGTTGTTGACTCTCATGGCCACCAAACAGCAGGCTGCATTCTGGCAACACCACTAAATGCGGGGCATCTTTGTCCCATTGCAGGCGATCACGGGTTAATTCCTCAAGCTGCGATTCGATAAACAACAGATTCGCGCTGACGTCGCGGCTGCTCTGACATTGCAACAGGCTGATGCGCATGACTATCTCCTTGAATTGTGTTTATCGACAATACCACCTTGGGGCTCACAGGCTTAGGTTGTTCTGGTTCGGCTTTAGGCGGCTCAGCAGGCTCTACCTTGGGGAGCGTCGGCGCTTGCGGCGATGTCTCTTCCTTAACAGCTTTTACAGGTTGCTCGTTGTTTTTTTCAGGCTCGACGGGCGGCTTAGCGTCTGTCTTGGTCGGGGCGCTATTCTTGACGGGTGGCGCATCATTCGGCTCTGCACCCTCGGTTAGCGCTGGCAATTCGCCCCCTACCATAGGCAGAATCGACTCGGGGATTTCAATCTCTTTACTCTTACGTTCCAGTTCCTCTACCACAGGCTCAGACATAGTGCCCGTTACTCGGAAACGGATCTCAGAGATCACCTCAATCACAGGCTCTAACACTTTGGTTAAGGCAAACGCCCCAAGCCCGAGCGTCCACGCACTGGTACTGAGCAGCACCACAGTTGGCACACTTGAGGCCAGTTGCGGCACAAAGCGAATATCATAGTTTAAGCTTTCGCTGGTAAGATCCGTATAGCCGCGCACCTTCATATTACCTGCAATCGCATCCATTTCAGTGTCCGTAGTTTTCACGACACCATTATCGATTTGCAGATTACCGGTAAAGGAATTGAAGTACATGCCTTGACCAAATACATCACTGAAATCTAAGGACAATTTACGTACTAATGAATCGAGGCTAAACAGTGAGAAAATCCGTGCGCCCTTATCGCTCACTTGGGATAAATGGCCTTTGCCCAATTCAAATTTGACTTTACCATTCAAGGTTTCAAGGGAAAACGCATAGGGTGCACCTTGCCAAGCTAGCTCGGCATTCACCTTCAATGGAGCTTCATTTACACCGGGATCGATCCCAAGTTGGTGACTCAAATAGCTAAACTGACTAGCATTCAAACTGACGGATAACTCGGTTTGATTTTGACCATTCTGCTGTTGCCAAATTCCATTCCCCTGCAAAGACACCTCAGGAGTGGTTAAAGATAACGTCTGAATGCGGTAACCCGAGGCTTGCGGACTTGCTTGCACCACTAACTGGCCAAATGGCTTATCGAAAAAACGAAAATCCTCTACATTCACCGCAACGGGCGGCAAATTAGTGAGCACCTGCTCCGCCGCAAAATCCGCTTCACCTTCAGGCTTCACATTGGGTGAAAAATAGAACTTACTGGCAGTCACTTTTAAGCCTTGCGTCAACCAATTGGGGTAAAAATCTACCGTTCCTTCAAACTCGCTGGCTTTGGCATCGAAACGCCAACCATTTTCATTGGGTTTGGCGCTGAGTCTCAACTCTGTAAGCCCTTGCCCTAATAAATCAAACTTGCCGATATTGGCATCGATCCCAACCACCGAGGGGAACAAGGCCGAGTGGCTCGTCTCTTCCACCAAAATACCAGTGCGAGTCGGTTTGTTATCTGAAGCAACAAAGGCATTAATTACGGGTAACCAATTAGCTAACTTGCCACTGGTTACATCAATCTTAATGTGTCCAAGCTCGGTATTGGGCACCTCGGTAGCCTCGAAGAGTCGCCCTAATAGCAGATCGAAATAACTAAATTGCGTACCTTTTTCAGCCTCAAAGCCGCCAATAAACTCAGCTTGTTTATCGAGTTTTACCCTCAGGGTTGAAATCTGCTGATCACCAGAAAACTCGGCCATTAAAGGCCTAGGCTCGTCAGCAGGTTTTGCGAAAATGCCAGGTAATGTTAAGGTGGCACCGACCAGATCTGAACCTAAATTGGCTTGAATTTGATAGCCTTGCTCATCGAATATCATGCTCAAGTTACCGCCCCAAGCGACTTTACCTTGGTAAAACTTACTTAAGGGATTTTGTAACTCTAAGGGTAAACGACTGAGATCCCAACGACTCTTCATATCCACGTTCAGCGCAAAATCTTTACCTTCGGGTTGAGTGGCAAAACTAAACTCCAAGGGCTGCTCAAACAGGCGAGACTTAATCCCTTTGCCTTCGACTATCTCGTTGGCAAATTGCACTGTGCCCGTCACCGCCTTGAGTTGTAAACCTGGCTGCGCAATAAACACGGGCGTGTTATCAACCATAATTTTACCGCGGATATCCTCAGCCTCACCCTCATACAAGGGAATACTAATATCTAAATTCCCCGTTACCGCGCCCTGCACTTGCACAACCTTTAAGGTTTTGCCCACAGTATCGGCAAGGGGAGAAGCCTGTAGCACTTGAGTCGCAGCACTGCCTTGAGTCGCAAGATCGGCCTGAATTTTTAACAGCGAATGCTCGCCTAACTCGGGAATAAACACATGGGCACCATCGGCAACCACATTCATCAACTTACCTTGGTTAACCCAGATATCCATGCGGGCATTTTCAAACAAGGCATCGAGGGAAAGATCAGTGACTGCGGGCCAATCCGGTTGGAATTGGTATTCGGCATTGTTTAAGGTAAATGCCGCTTGGAACACACCGCTATTATCCTCAAAGGGAAAACTCGATAATGCCCCCTGCCATAATACTTGGGCGTTTTGACTCTGCCCCGCTTTAATCGCACCATCCAGATACTCAACCAGTGACTCGCCCATGGCTTTGATCGGGAAGTATTTATCCGCATTGGCGGCATTTTTGACTTCAACATTGGCGGCAAGGGACATACTGGTAGCAGCGCTAAAATCCAGCTTTAGAGCAGCAGCAAGACCAATATCGTCGTTTTCGAACTGCACCTGAGGCACAGATAAGGTTGCCCTTTGGGTATCGAAGGCACCGGTTAACGCCGCGCCATGCAGCACTAAAGGCGCTGAAAATTGATCGCCAAAATCGAAGGTGTAAGTTTGCTCGGGAAGCGAAAAAATTAACTTTTCATCCTGCCATTGCAACTTCAGATCCAAGGGGTTGATATTAGGTATTCCTTCCACTTTCTGCCAGTGCAATTGCTTAACACTAGTGCTTGCGAGCAAAGGCTGATCTGCCGCTTGATAGAGACGAATCGGTCCGACGCTACCCTCGGGCGCGAGCTGAAACCATTGCTGCAATACGGCTAAATCGACACCCGGAAATAATGGCAAGAGTGGAAATAAGGTCGGTAAATCCAAACGGCTAACATAGGCATATAAAGCATCGTCTTGCTGCTTGGCCGCAAACTTCAGCTCGGGCCAATGCACCCCATTGGTGACAAAATCCAAATGAGTGCTGCTGATCTCCCAACCTGCCGCGTTTGGCTCCCAATGAATGCTACCGGACTGGATCTCAAACTTTTGCGGTTGACCTTGCATCGACCATTGCAACCAACTTGGCTCAAACTGCACGAGTCCAGAACGTAAACTTCGATGGGCAAAATCAAACCACGCCTTAAGATTGACTATCCCTTCTAAGGGCAGTTTTTTGATTGGATCATAGGGATTAGGTTGACGTGATGCCCATTCGCCCAAATCTAAGGACTGAGCTGCCAGATAAACTTGTCCGGTTAAACTCTCGGGCGCTGTAGCATCGCCGTTAATATCGAGTTGCAGGCTGAGCGATTCCTTAACCAAGGTATTGTTATCGAGGTAAATTTCCCCCGCGCCGCGGTGGCGCTCACCACTATTACGCCAATTGAGGTGACGGACGTGGATGGGTCGATATTCATGTTGCAAGCTAAGCAGTTGCACCGAAGCATCCGTCAGCGAGAAACGCTCTAGCTGCTTTAAGAGCAGCTTATACAACCAATCTATTTGCGCCGTTTGATTAGACGCCACCTGCGCCTTATTACCCGATAATTTATCGATATCGAGGGCAATATGAACACCATCGAAATTGACATCTTCAATGCGTGGACTGGTGGTCAGTAGCGATTGCCAAAAATCCAATTTGATTTGGACATGCTTCACCAACACGGTAACAGGGAGCTTGTCCTGCGTAGGGATCACTAGATTATCAACCGTTACCGCTGGGCCAAAGGCCTGCCACTGGGCGGATAACTCGCCAACTTGGATATCAATTTGATATTCGCTTTTTACATACTCAACTAACTGCTGGCGTACTTCATCGACCTGAGGCAATAAGCCGCGGATCAAGCTTACCGTCAAGGCAAACAAGACTAAGATCAGTGCCAGTAATTGCCAGCAAAAACGGCTTAGTTTTTTAGCAGTAAAAAGCGTTGCCACTACATCATCACCACGTCGTATTTATGCTGGGAATACATAGGCTCATTTTGCAGGCGAATACGCTTACCTATATAAACTTCAAGCTCGGCGACCAAATGACTTTCATCTCCACTTAAGCTGTTATAGACAGCGGGCGAGCAGTAAAGCAAAAACTCGTCGGCGTCATAGGCCCGATTCAAGCGAATAATTTCGCGGAAGATTTCATAAGAGACAGTTTCTACCGTCTTCATGCTACCCGTGCCCTGACAGGCTGGACACTCACTGCATAGCACATGCTCTAAGCTCTCGCGGGTGCGCTTACGGGTCATTTCAACTAGACCCAACCCAGAGAAACCACTGACATTAGTCTTAACTCTGTCCTTGGCGAGCGCACTATTTAAGCTATTGAGTACCCGCGTTTTATGCTCGTCGCTCAGCATATCGATAAAGTCGATAATGATGATGCCGCCGAGATTTCGCAGCCGCAGTTGCCGTGCAATCGCTTGGGTGGCTTCAAGGTTAGTGTTAAAGATGGTTTCTTCAAGATTACGGTGGCCCACAAAGGCACCAGTGTTGATATCGACCGTAGTCATAGCTTCAGTCTGATCGATAATCAGATAACCGCCAGATTTAAGCTCCACCTTACGTCCCAGAGCACGCTGGATTTCATTTTCGACATCGTACAAATCGAAAATCGGCGCAGGACCAGAATAGTGCTCAATCTTGTCGGCGATTTCCGGCATAAACTCTTGAGCGAAGGCTTGCAGCTCGGCAAAGGTGCGGCGCGAATCGACTTGAATTCGGTCTAATTCGGTGCCGACAAAGTCGCGCACAATGCGCACCGGCAGGGCGAGATCTTGATAGAGTAATGCTACACCACGGCGCTGACGCCGCTCGGAGACCTTAGACCATACTCGGCGCAAAAAAGCCGCATCTTGGGCAAGTTCATCCTCACCTACGCCCTCAGCGGCGGTGCGGATAATAAAGCCGCCGTCTTCATCGACGAATGGCAGAGTGATTTTTTTAAGACGACTGCGCTCTTCTTCCTGCTCAATCCGCTGGGACACCCCAACATGGCTAGAGCCAGGCATAAACACCAAATAACGGGAAGGCAGTGTGATATCTGTGGTTAGGCGCGCACCTTTAGTGCCCAGAGGGTCTTTCACCACTTGCACCATAATATCTTGCCCTTGGCGAACCAGCTCGGCGATATCACGGACCACAAAATGGCCCTTCTCCACATCGGCCACGCATTCGGTATGCGGCACAATGTCGGAGGCATGTAAAAACGCGGCTTTATCTAAGCCAATATCCACAAAGGCGGCTTGCATGCCAGGCAACACACGGCTGATTTTGCCCTTGTAAATATTGCCCACCAAACCACGCTTCATGCGCCGTTCAATATGGACCTCTTGCAGCACGCCGTGCTCGACTAAGGCAACGCGCGCCTCAGAGGGGGTTACATTAATCAGTAATTCTGAACCCATCTTGCGCTGAATTTTATTCGGATTTAAGCGACTGGTATTCACGACTCACCCCATTAGGGAAATTAAATTAATCTCAGTATGTTCTAAGCCTGAAAACCAATACCGCAGACTAGATAATGCCCGCCTCAGATAAGAGTTGGCGAGTTTCGACTAATGGCAAACCGACAACACAGGAGTAACTACCATCAATTGACTCGACAAAACAGCCACCTAATCCTTGGATCCCATAGCTGCCCGCTTTATCCATGGGCTCTTGTGAAGCAACATAGGCATCGATATCTGCATCAGAAAGCACACAAAAACGCACTAAGGTTTCAACTAAACGCACTGCGGTATGATTGACACTTGCTAAGGCGACTGCAGTCATTACTGTGTGCACCTTGCCAGAAAGCGCACGCAGTACCCGCTTGGCATCGGCCTCATCAACTGGCTTACCTAATATTTCATTTTCAAGCACCACGATAGTATCAGAACCTAATACAGCAGGCTGTGACATACCTGAGCATAATGCAAGCCCAGCCTGGGCCTTTTCAGCCGCAAGGCGCTGAACATAATCCCGTGGTAACTCTCCTGTCTTCGGAGTTTCGTCGATATCTGGTGCTACTTGCGCAAACGTAAAATCAGCCCGTCCGAATCCAATATGAGTCAGTAATTCTTTCCGGCGCGGCGATGTCGAGGCTAAAACTAAATTCACAACTAACGAACCTTATAATGACGTCGAATGCGACGTAAAATCCAAAAAATCCAAGGCCAAAAAACAAGGCCCGATAGTGCAGGCAAAAACAGTTCAGAGTGGAATGTTGCGCCATCCATCACAAACTCAACCCAATAAACAATGAGGTGATAGATAGCAATTAACAGCATTATGACCAGCGACTGTTGCCATTTAGGGAAGTTACGTAAACGCTGACAATGTAAAATAGCAATATAAATCACCAACGACATTGCTAAAGAGCGAACACCTAAAGTCGCGCCCAAGAGAATATCGAGGGCTAAGCCCATAACCCAAGCCGTCAGAATGTTATATCTGTGGGGCAATGCAATCGACCAATAGATCAAAATCATCAGTAACCAATCAGGACGCCAGGCCTCAACAATTACTGGCAGTGGCATAATTTGGCTTAAGAGCCCAACAAATAGGGTTAGCCAAACCGCGATGCGTCCATTAGCAGCTTGTAAACTCATTAGTGCACCTCTGCTGGCGGTTGGGTAGTAGCAGCGTTAGATGCCCCATTCGCGTTACTGGATGCTGCATTGGGATTACTGGGTACCACATTGACATTTGTGCCCTGAGTACCGCCTTGAGTCGTTGGCGTTCCATTACTGGTATCAGGCTTAACGTCTTGTGCAGGATGATCTGCGGCCGGTACTGGCACTTGATTAGGCAGTGTCACCCCCGAATCGGGCGATGGCCAAATTAACAGGAGATAACGAATACGGTCGAGTGCCGCCAGTGGCTGAGCCGTGACTCGCGCATAACTTTGACCATCTTCGGTAAAGACTTCCACTACCCGCGCAACCGGATACCCTTCAGGGAAGCGGTTACCTAAGCCAGAAGTGACCAGTAGGTCGCCCACACGAATATCGGTACTCTTGGCCACATGGCGTAACTCAATTTCATCAAGTTCCCCCGTCCCGTTGGCGACAAGGCGCACATCATTACGGGTAATCCGTACGGGTAAACCATGGGAAACATCAGACAGTAGTAACACTCGGCTAGTCATCTCACTGACCTGCACAACTTGCCCCACTACACCTTGCGCATCCACAACAGGCTGACCAACAAAGACACCACTGCGGGAACCTCGGTTTAAAACCACATAATGATGGGAAGGATCGCTGGCAACCTCCATGACCTCTGCAACCATCTTGAGAGAATCCTGATAGGCAGGCGAACCTAGCAAGGCGCGTAAACGTTCGTTTTCCTGACGTAAATGCTCGAAACGCTGTAAGCGTTCACTCATTAATAATTGTTGCCTTAACAGCTCTTTATTTTGCAATGCCAACATATTGCGGGTCGCAAAACTCTCAGAAGACCAATCGAGAATCGCACTGGGGACACTCGCGAGGTATTGAATAGGGCTTAAAGCGGATGAAAGTGATTCACGGGCAGGCTCAAGGCGGTGATTTGCCGCAAGCAAAATCACCGACAGGATAATTGCCAGTGTTAAACGGAACTGGTTCGAAATACCACGAACAAAAATTGGCTTCATAGGAAAGCTAAGGCGGTGATTAGCCGCCCTATACCGAAGTTAGATTAGGTTTCTTCGGAGAACAGATCGCCGCCGTGCATATCAATCATTTCAAGGGCTTTACCACCACCGCGCGCTACGCAGGTCAATGGATCATCTGCCACCATGACTGGAATTCCCGTTTCTTGCATCAATAAACGGTCTAAATCACGCAATAAGGCGCCACCACCGGTTAACACCATGCCGCGCTCAGAGATATCAGAAGCTAATTCTGGTGGTGATTGCTCTAGTGCCACCATAACCGCACTCACAATGCCCGATAATGGTTCTTGCAACGCTTCTAAAATTTCGTTGCTGTTGAGCGTAAAGCTACGAGGTACACCTTCGGCCAAATTACGACCACGGACTTCAATCTCTAATACTTCATCACCTGGATAAGCAGTACCGATAGTGTGTTTGATACGCTCAGCGGTCGCTTCACCAATCAAACTACCGTAATTACGGCGAACATAATTGATGATGGCATCATCAAACTTGTCACCGCCAATACGCACAGAAGAAGAATATACCACACCATTCAAGGAGATAATGGCAACTTCAGTGGTACCACCACCGATATCAACAACCATTGAACCTGTGGCTTCAGACACAGGTAAACCTGCACCGATAGCCGCGGCCATTGGTTCTTCAATCAAATACACTTCACGGGCACCCGCGCCCATGGCTGACTCGCGGATCGCACGGCGTTCAACTTGCGTTGCGCCAACGGGAACACAGACTAAAACACGTGGGCTTGGGCGAAAAAAGCTGTTGTTATGCACTTGCTTAATAAAGTGCTGCAACATTTTCTCTGTCACATAAAAGTCTGCAATCACACCGTCTTTCATTGGACGGATTGCTTGAATATTGCCAGGAGTACGGCCTAACATCTGTTTAGCTTCTGTACCTACAGCCGCTACAGATTTCTGACCAGAGCTGTTACGCTCGCCACGTATAGCAACAACTGAAGGCTCATTGAGGACGATGCCTTCATCACGAACATAAATTAAGGTGTTAGCTGTACCCAAATCGATCGATAGATCATTAGAAAAAATGCCACGCAGCTTCTTGAACATGTAACTAGCCTGTATTCTGTGGAGTCAGAAGAAAAGAAAAATCAGCTAACTTTATCAATGCCACCCTGATTCCACAAGACCGTTGAGGTTAACAATCGCTAATGGAGTGATTTTTTTTCAAATAGACCACTCAAAAACACTATTTAATCGATAAACGCGCCTTATTGAACAAAAATCAAACAACCCAAAACCCCATTTAATACAAGCTGGCAACATGCGTAAAACCTGTATCTTGCATTTTAGCCTTAGCATGATGCTTTGAGTTCATGCAACAAAACGCATCGTATAACGATAAATCACTACGGACTAATTCCAATTCAGCAAAATCGATCTACCCCACTAATTAACTTCTCGCCAGTAGATGATTCTGTCATGACCACGGTAACGCCCAAAAAATGCACTCGCACGGGGATCGGATAAGCTGGTTGGAGACACCCCATTCCAGTTCCAATACCATTCTAACCAAGTCGGTACGTCTAAAGGCGCGGTCACTTGACCGCGATATAAGTTGCCACTAGAGGTGAGAGCTCGCCATAGCAAATCAAATTGCCCCGCTTGAAATACTGAAGATGCGCCAGTGCGAGTAATACTCTGCCCCGTGGCTAAATCCGGGTCAAAGTTATAACCCAGCCCTGTATTATCCACCTGCGAACCTAGGCCATAGGTGGCAATGGTGCAGCTATCATTCCCATTTATAACCCAACTAGTGCCATTCCAATACTCAGCTCTTGTCGGCATTTTAAGGATTTCAGTCTCTGGGCCATAGGTGTTATCCATCACCACTCGGCCGTGGCGTAGGGTTTGAGTGGTGATTTTCCTAGCATTACAGTTAGTGCAATTACCCGTGGTTGCCGCATCCATATCGGGCGAGGCCACATAGCTGTAAAGTCCATTTGGCCGAGGATCGTTATCCATCAACTGCACGCCAATATCGAGCATCTCGAAGGGACCGTCTTGATAAAGATTCGTCGTCACATTTGGGGTTACTCGGTTTAAATAAGCGCGATAAGTACCATCGACCATCGCCACACCCTGACTCCAACTATCAACCTTTACAGGCAAGGCACTTAAGCGACTCTGTAAATCGACACCATTGTTATTGTTTTCTCCGACCAATTTCGCGGTCGCGAGGGAGAATGGTGGGAAATAGTTTTGTGTCACCGCGCCGCCGATATTCAAGGCTTTGATGCTCATTGACATAGGAAAAGGTTGATCCATATAACTAAAACTGCCACAGGCAGGTAAGACAGAAACGTCTCCCACTAAAAATCTATCGGGCACAAAGCGACCAATATTGGCTGAATAGCCAATCGGAATATTCAAACTGCTGGCTGAGCCAAGATAATTAGGACTCGCCTGCGCCGTAATTTGAAATACGCCAACTTCGCTAATACTTTGATTACTGATGGTGTTGAGATTATTAGTTTGCGCGGTATGGCTATAGGAAGTGACGCCTAACACCCCATCATGGCCACCACTGGCGATACTAGGCGCAACAACTTTACTGACAAGCTTCATGGCTTGGTCGCTAAAGTTAGGCGTCGATAAGTTGCCCGAACAAAAATCCGTATCGCCATCTTTTTCCCATGCCATGGCTTGTAGTGTCATAGCGAAATTCTGCCCCGCTTTACGGTAAGCATTACAGCTCATATCCGCACTTGGGCAGCTGGCACTGGCATCCACGGCTTTGACACATAATCCTGCCGGCACACTGACAAACTGATCGGAGCCTGTCATGACTAGACCTTGTTCATTACCACTACCAATATATTGCGCATCGAGCTGTAATTTACCCGCATCGGGATAATTCACCGAAATATTTGCTTGTCCGTTCGTATCAAATAACAGACTCAGCGCCGTTGGCGAGGCGCTCGAGCTACTAATTACCGTATTGTTGATCGTGACGGCTTTCGGCGAGATAGGCGCACTTGGGATCTGATAACTGCTCCAGAAATTCAGCGTCTTAGTCTGACTTTGGAAGCTTGGAACACACTGCTGAGTCACATCAGATTTTTTCACAGCCTTAACTACTACTTGCTCGGGGCGATTAGCACGCTTATCAGGCACATCGAAGACAAAACCACTGTCGGCGAAGGTGAGTGAACAGTTGTTTTCACTCAGGCCACCATTTCCGATACGGCAAAGGGTTTTACTTAAAGGTTTGGTTGTCGGGCTCGAACCTTTTACACCTAAAGTCACAATGCCAGCAGTATTGCGCCGTAATTGTAATTGCGCAGTACCCCCACTAAAGCTCACTTGATTACCACCAATCCATACGCCTTCGGAGGCGGATTCAGGTAGCAAGGTCGCCGTCAAAGGGTCAGTAAAAAGCTGGCTACAACTGGCGTTTGCACAGGCTCGAATTGTCACAGTTTCGGGATTACAGGTTAACCCCTGACCCGAATGGTCAAACTCAAAATGATCGATTTGCGCGCCAATAGGATTAGATTTCAACGCACAAATCTGAACGTTATCGATTTCATGGTTGTTATTCGAGCCACCGGTTGACCCTGTAAGCGAGAGTAAGAAATCACTCGGTGTAGCCGCTTGTCCAGATTCCGCCATTGCATTAAAGGCAGGAATTAAGGTGACAAATCCCGAACCCGTATTACGTTCAATCTTTACCATCGACTGACCGGATACCTGCGAGTCGATAGTGATTTTATATCTATGTGCTGGTGACACATTGTTGCCATCGACCGTGGGAGATAAACAGTTACCACTGGTATTGGTCGTGCCATTATTACAAGTCCCACGCAAATAACGGTAACCAGATGTGCCAGAACCAGAACCGCGAACAGCAACTGACTGACGCCGTTGTCCCGAAAGATTTATGCTCCCACCTTCACCGGAAAAGTTGCCAAACTCATCAATCCCGATACCTAGCCAGCCCCCCGCAAATCCGCTAATACCGGGCTTGAATCCATAACCTAAGGGACCACCAAAGGCACCAGGCTGGGGAGTGATCGCGGCATCAGATAACACTAACGCAATACCGTCGGCACCATTGCCACCATAGGCATAATGATCAAACTGGATCTCCACTAAGTTTGCCGCGGCTGGGAATAATCGTTGATAGGTCGATGCGGTAGATTGATTCGATTTTGCCTCGGTTAAGCGCATACGACCACTTACAATGGCAGGAGTAAAAGTACCGCTACTACGGGATACTACCCAGTCGTTACTTAAGGCACTCTGAGAGAAATTATCGTTAAAACACTGTAAAACGGGTGCAGGATTACAATTTGGAACAACATCAATCTTTGCAGCATTATCATCAAATGTAATACGACTATTGCCACCTAAACTAATATTTCTTGCAGTGATAGCTCCTTCCAAAGAAGAACTGCCTTCTAGAACAGCATTCCCTTCTGCAACCACATAGGATTTAAGAGATGCACTACCATTAAGTGTAAAATTCGAATAATTATAAATGAGAAAACGTTCCGGATTTCCAATAAGATTCAAGTCATTATGTTTATAATCATTTTTAATAAAAAATGAAACTGTTCCAGTAGATGGGAAAACTAAAGTTACACCATAATTAATTGATAAGGTTTCAATCCAATATTGTCCAGCAGCAAGCTCAATACGGCCTGAGGTAGCAGTAAGCGATTTCATCTTATACACACCATTATTGCTAACAAACCGAATTGTTTTATCTGAACCTCCATCAAGAACAATATTATTGTACTCACCCTCAGTTACATTAATTCGGGTATTATCCCACGTGGGTGGGCCAATATTGACAGGACTTGAAGAGGTACACTGAGAAAAATCAATACGATTAGAAGGCAAACTGGCAATATAATTTCCTGCACGGCACCAACGATAAGAGTAATTAGATGTTACACACAAATAGTCAAAGCTGTATCCTCCCTGAAAATAGTTATAAGTTGGCAAGTCACTATACCAACGACCAGCATTATTAGGAGCATTATATAAATAAGAGCTGTTGAAGGTAATTGAACCGTTTCTGTCGTAATTATTTACACCTTCTATAAAAGTTGAAGTCCAATCAGCTTTCACCAAATGGGATGTGAATACCATGATTAGGAGCAAAAGGATTAATGGGAATTTGGCCATTATTTTGTTAAATATCATTTTTAATAGCTTAATTGCCACGGGCTTCTACCTCTACTTGACGGCTAACACGGGTATCACCACTCTCACACACCGCTTTACTATTGATCCGATATTGAGTGACAGCGCCAACTACATAGGATGTGCAGCTTAAACTGACGCTACAGGCATGAAAGCCCACCACATCGGGGGGTGTCCAACTGCTTGAAACACTTGCACATGTCGCCGTCGCATTAGCGGGGGCGTTTAATGGGAATAATTGCGCTAATGCGGCATCGGCACCGCTGTTTGCTGCGGCTAATCCGCGGGTCCCCCACACCTCTTGGGTTAATCCGCTATCTGCATCTTCAACAATATTAATTAAGGCGGCGGCCAATAAAAACATCACGGTAATGACAAAAATACCGATCACTAAGGCGCTACCGGCTTGGCGACGAGCCGAAGACTGACAATACACTGAGCGCGATAGGCTAACTAAGTTAAGGGACATTAATCACCTGCACTTGATGTCGATATTGAAATGTCTCGCCGTTGACATTAAATCGTGGTTGTAGATGCACCATCGCATTATTGACTAGGCTCGATGGTGTTAAGATCAGCGGTAAATCGGCGTTATTACTCAACACATTAGCCACACTCTGTGCCATTAGCACACCCGAACTCATATCCGCAGGTGTTGGCTGGTTAGCATTCAACCCATAGCCAGTATAACGCTTTAAGGTTAACTCATTGGTCGATGACGCTTTTTCAAAGCAATAACTCACAGGTGTTGAAGCAAAATAGATCCGTTGACGCGGAGAAGCTTCGGCAAATCTCGCATTGGCAGTAAAGGTTAAAGTCACTTGGTTTGCGGCGCTGCTAATGCTGTTTATCTGCGCGCGTTTTTGTCTCGCGCTGTTATACACATCGCTATCGGTTAAGGGATAAATCCATGCATATTGGTTCGTCGCGATCTTACTGTTCAGATTATCTAAAATCACAGTTCCTGTGAGGGTGGCAGCACTCGGCGCAATTGGCATCGACAAATAAGTGGTACTCGCCTCAATAGGGACGAATTCAACGCACTGATAGGTTAAGCTATTACCATTGAGCCGCACACTGTTAGGCACGGCGCTGCGCAGCTCGCGGGTCATACGCTCCACAGCAAAACGGCTCTGGCTTAGCACTTGGTCGACCGAACTCGACTCAACAAAAATTCGCGTGCCAAAAATAATAAAACTACTCACCCCAACCACCAGAATGCCTAAGATCAGGATCACAGTGACCATTTCAACTAAGGTAAAACCCTGTAGGGAGCGCGCCATGCGCTTTGCAGATAAAGCGCCCATTAGTAATTGCTCCTCACCAGATTGTAAGTGATCACTTCGTTATCTGGCGTGGTGACATTAATGGTCACTAACTTGGTATTAGGCGCAGGCCCAAAGGCGACTGTGACACTTAATTGATAGTTGGGATAAGCCTCTGCATAAGTTTGGCTAGAATTGAGCATAGTGGCGTTTTGGGTTAGGCCGTTATAGTCATCCACATCGTTAAAATCGTTGCGCCCTTCTCCCGCCTCTGGCCCTAAGACGGCCGAGCAACTACTGCCTAATGGACTCCCACAAGCCGGCACTCCGCCATTGGCATTGGTATTTTGGTCGTAACGTTTGCCCCAAATCTCATTCATCACCGAATGGGCAAGCTCGGCACTTTTTACTCGGTGTAAAGTTTTGGCAGCGCGATCCGCCTGCGGAAATAACATGCTACTAAGCATGACGATAGCGATGGCAATGACTAACATGCCGACCACTAATTCGATTAAGGTAAATCCCTGTTGTAGTTTGGGTTTTAAGAATGGCGTTATTATTCTGCTCTTCAGCAATCGAGGATTAATTCGCATAAATATAGCCCTCGCTGGAGATATTAATCGCCACAGTGTCATTGGCAATCACATTGATACATGGCCCATTACACGCAAGCGATGCTCGACCATTGATATCAAAATCAAGATAAAAGCTCTTGGCATTGTTACTGATAAGCACTAACTGCGCGCCACCTTGAAAAGCTTGGCTGGATAAAGGGTTAGGAGATAAAGGCGTGCCCGTACAACCAGTGCTATCGCGACTGGCAAACTGACTCACTTGATAACCCGTCGCCGACACGACTACGCGGTAACATCTATCGGTATTATTTAAGGCTTTTTGCTGAACCTGGCGCAGCTCGGCCATAAACTCATTACGCAGACTAAAGGCACTGTAGGAGGACTGACTAAATAAACGCGGCAATACCGTCACCGATAGAATCCCAATTAGGATAATAGTGGTCACAAGTTCAACTAAGGTAAACCCAAACTGTCTGCCGGTGGAAAATTTACGCATTGTCCGCTTTGCCGTGATGCTAGGTTCTAGGTTCTAGGTTCTAGGTTCTAGGTTCTAGGTTCTAGGTTCTAGGTTCTAGGTTCTAGGTTCTAGGTTCTAGGTTCTAGGTTCTAGGTTC
>NZ_JABAIP010000022.1:0-60870 GCF_012843185.1 Shewanella sp. DNRA4 | reverse complement strand
TCGCGGCATTCGTGAATCCATTCACATCAGACTGGGCGGTCGAGTATCCACGGATGGACTCGCTGCGTGTCGTTGAGCAAACACCATAGCTCGCCTTTCAATATGAGCATGAATCTAATAACTAAGCAGTGATATTAGCCTTTCAATTTTTAACGCTCTTCTGTCTCAAAGCATGCTCCGTGTCATCAAGCAAATACCATTGTTCACCTTTCAATGTTGTATAAGTCTTTATGACCTCAATACCTTACTTAAAAAGCTTTGGGTTCTGGCTTCTTTAGGGCGGGTGAATAATTCCTCGGGTATATTGGACTCCACCACATAGCCGCCATCCATAAAGATGACTCTGTCGGAAACATCGCGTGCAAAGCCCATTTCATGGGTCACAATTACCATGGTCATGCCTTTTTGCGCTAAGTCCTTCATCACATCCAGTACATCGCCGACCATTTCGGGGTCGAGTGCCGAGGTGGGCTCGTCGAATAGCATCAGATCCGGTTCCATCGCCAGTGCGCGGGCAATGGCAACCCTTTGCTTTTGTCCACCCGAGAGACTCGAAGGATAGGCATTGGCTTTATCCTGCAAGCCCACTTGAGTGAGCAGCGTCAGCGCCTTGTTATCTGCTTCGGCTTGGGTCATTAACTTTAGGCTCACTGGCGCTAAGGTAATGTTTTGCAATACGGTTTTATGGGGGAATAGGTTGAAGTTTTGGAACACCATGCCCACTTTTTGCCGCAATTTATCGACACAGGCATCCTTGGCGGTAATGGATTGCCCTTCGATTTCAATATCCCCTTGGGTGGGTTTTTCTAACAGGTTGATGCAACGTAAAAAGGTGCTTTTACCGCTGCCGCTGGGGCCGATCACACTCACCACTTCGCCTTGGCGAATATGTTCGTTGATGCCCTTAAGGACCGCATTATCGCCGTAACTTTTGTGTAGGTTGGTTATGTTAATCACTTTGCTTCAACCTCTTTTCGAATTTCGACAGCATAAATGTGAAGCTGTAGGTCAGGAACAGGTAAATCAGCGCACAGGTAAAGAGTGGGATACTGTCTTCAAAGGTACGGCTACGGATAATCTCACCCGCCCGCATTAAATCCACGCCGCCAATAAAGCCAATTACGGCGGTTTCTTTGAGAAGCACGATAAACTCATTGCCTAACGCGGGCAGAATATTCTTAATCGCCTGCGGCAGAATAATCAGCTTCATGGTCATGGCTTGCGACAGGCCGAGCGAGCGTGCCGCTTCGGTTTGACCCTTATCGACGGCTTGGATCCCTGCGCGAATAATCTCAGAGATATAAGCGCCACTGTTTAAACCAAAGGCGATAATGGCGGCGGTAATTTTATCGACATCGAATGCGGCCAGCACGATGAAGTAAAGGATCACTAACTGCACCACCACAGGCGTGCCGCGGATAACGCCAACATACAGTTCGGCGGGGAAGCGGATATACCACTTAGATGACATCTTCATCAGTGTGGTACCCACGCCTAATACTGCGCCTAATAACATGGCGAAGAAGGTCACAATCAAGGTGACTTTTAAGCCATTTAAAATCAGCAGTATGCCTATCATGCCGTCGTCGCCAATGGGACTAAACAGCGAAGTATTGATTGCTTCTAACATAGGGATCACTTGATATGGGCTGAAACGAGCGTCTGATATTGGCCGCTTTCTTTCAAGTTTTTCAGCGTGTTATTAATGCTAGTGAGGAGTTCAGGCTGCTGCTTTGACACCGCAAAGCCATAAAACTCAGCGGGGAAATCTAGCTTGATCAGTTTGAGATCGGGGTTTTTCGCCAGATAGTTCGCTGCAGGCTCGCTATCGAATAGCACTAAGTCGACCTTACCATTCTTCAGCTCCATGATGGCTTCGAAGCCTGTGTTAAAGGCGGTGACATTTTGGGTGTATTTTTTAGACATCATATCGGCGGTTGAGCCGAGCTGCACCGCAAAGTGTTTGTCTTTAATGTCATCAAGGGTATGAATTGTATCGTTATCTTTATTGACGAGCAGCACTTGAGTTGCCTCATAGTAGGGCTCCGAAAAGTTAACGCTGGCCTGGCGCTCTGGTGTGATGGTCATACCCGAGGCAATAAAATCAATCTTGCCTGAGTTTAGCGCCACGATCAGTGAATCGAATTTCATGTTTTCGACTTTGAGCGTTTTGCCGGCATCTTTAGCGATTTGTTTGGCAAGCTCAATGTCGAAACCTTTGATTTCGTCGCCACTTTGTCCGCCAACGTATTCAAAGGGCGGGAAGGCCGCATTGGTTCCCACCACTAAAACATCGTTGCTTTTCCCACATCCAGCTAACAACAAGGTGGCACTGAGGGCTAGGCCGCCTAATAACATGGATTTTTTCATTTAAGACTCTCTTTTGGATAACTAGCAATGTGGCGACTATAGGAGGATTGCGTATCCGTGTCAATAATTATGCTTTATTTGTGATTAAAAATTCATTATTGGACTGGCGGTTTAAATAACGAACATCATGTTTATTATGATTGTGGTGTTTGATATCAATAGTTTTTTAAAAGGTTGTGAAATTGTTTAGGATGACCGTGAATAGCAATTTCACGGTTTTAAACCGCAAGATATGCAATTTTTTATTCACTTTGGCGAAAGGGATAGATTTTTATGAACTATCTCAGATACAAATGATGCAAAATTGATTAAATTAAACTTAAATAATCTAATCGGCAGTTTTAAATCGCAATTGATGGAGCACTATGTGAAATACCAAATTTTGGCGCCTGTAGCATTGCTTTTAAGTTTAGCAACCTCTGTTTATGCAGAGGAATCAACCCAATGGCATTACACTATGGGCATTCATGATTTTATTGTCGAACAAGAAAATTCGCATACCTTTGGGGCCAATGGCAATATCATTATTGAACATACCACTGCATCGGATATTTATCTGTCTGCGGTGCTGGATATGTTTATCGATATTGATACGGATAAGCTGGATCCTGACCATATCCCGATGTGGTTTAAATCGGAATATGCTGCTCTTGGGGAGCTTTACCGTTTTTCCCCGCAGTTATCCTTAGGGTGGCAAGTGGATTTACAGGGCAAGCGTAATACTGTGAGTTCAGTGGAGAAGCAGGCAAAGTTTATTCCCGGGATAACAGCCAATTATCAAGGCCAACAAACCCAAGCCCAGCTTAAGGCGGGTGCGGGCTATTACTTTTTAGAAATCGATGATGATGTGCCCCGCACCCGAGGTTACGATAGAGGCGATTTTGGTAATAGTGAGTTTGCTTACACTGTAATGGGTAGCGTTGGTGTTGATTTAACGCCCAAATTAAACGTGAACTTAGCTGTGCAAACTTGGAACGATGGCGACCAATGGCTTGAAAATCAATATCGCTTCAGCATGAGTTACGATACGGATTACTGGGAGAAGGGGAGTCAGTGGTTACTGTATGTGGAACACACTGAATACAATCTAGACCACTATGCCAAGGAGAGTGTGCATTCACCTAATTACTTGCCTATTCTGCCTTGGGATAACGATACCTTAGTGCGTTTTAGCTTAGTCGTACCTTGGTAGACGGTTATTTTTGCGTTAAGTGCTTTTTAACTAACGCGATCATCGCCTGTGCCGCAAAGGACAATACTTGTTCTTTGCGCCAAAATAGCGATAACTCCCAGCGCAATTCGTCACTCGCCAGTGGAATATTGACCACCCCCGCCACACTATAACGCCGCGCGATTGAGCGCGGCAGTATCATCACGCCAGTTCCCGCAGCCACCAGTGCGATACCAAAGTCCGCTTGGCTAACACGGGTGATATTTTGAGGTGAGAATCCGGCTTGCTGACAGGCGTTGAGCACCAATTGATGCAGGGTGTATTCAGTCTCAAACATCACTTGTGGCTCATTGATTAAGTCATGGACTGAGAGTATTTCCCTGGTAGTGAGGGGATTTTCCTTGGGCAGCACTACCACCATGGGATCGTTAAACACTCGAATGCCGTCATAGCCATCATCAAGGTCGATTATGCCAGTGGCCAGTTCTATTTCGCCCTTTTGAATTGCCAGCGTTTGCTCAACGCCACCACGGACTAACAAGTGCATTTCGATTTGTGGGTACTGCTGGCGATACTTGGCAATAATAGGGGCAAAAATTTCAGCACTGCCGAGCGGCGCGAGACCGAGTTTTAATTCACCCGCAGTCAAACTGCGCTGGGCACTGAGTTCGGCCAGCATACGTTGGCGTCCGGCCAATAACTCCTTACCATGGCGATAAACCACTTCTCCTGCTTGGGTGAGTTTGACCTGAGTGCCACGTTTGCCGCGCTCGAGTAGTACCAAATCGAGTTCTTCCTCTAACTGGCGCAGCGCCTTGGAGAGGGCGGGTTGGGTGAGGTGAACTTTTTCGCTGGCCTTACCAAAACCGCCAGCATCGATGATCTCGATAAAATAGCGCAGCACTTTGAGATCCATTCTCGCCCCTATAATGCATTCTTAAAATTCATGGATTACATGCTTAATATTCATTTTTTTTATTTAATAGGCAAGCCTAAAATAATCCCATAGTAACTTTTGGTGTAAATCGAGAAACCGCATGTCTTTCCTACAAGCCGCAATACGTCGATGCCGTCATGGGGCTTTATTGTTAACTCAAATTGGCCTCTTTTGTTTATTGTCTTTTGCCTGCCATTGGTTTGCCTCTTGGGCGCATTCACCAGTGCCTGGTAGTGTATTAGGTTTAGGTCTGTTGCTGATTTTGTTAGCGACTAAGTTAATCCCTGAAAATGCCGTGCAGCTCGGCGCGGCTTGGCTTATCGGTGAGCTGCTGCTGTTTTTTATTCCGCCGGTCATCTCGGTCATTAAATATGAAGGCCTGTTTGAGCAATATGGGCTGAATATTCTCTTCACCTTAGTGATGGGCAGTGTGTGCGTGATGGTGGGTACGGGATTTGTGGTTGACAGAGTGTTTCGCTTCGAGCGTCAGCTCAATATCAAAAAGCATGCGCGTCGCCATGCTAAGGCCGTGTAATGTCGAGCGTTAGCTTAAGTCCTGCGGTTGTCTCTGAGTTAGTGTTTTCGCAGACGGGATTGGCACTTATCAGCTTGTTATTAACACTATTTTGTTATTTTGCGGCGAAGCGTTTGTATAAGCGCCACCGGGTATGGTGGTTAGCGCCGATTGTACTTGCGCCTGTAGTGATCACGCTCTTGGTGTTTAATCTCGATATTCCGCTGCCAACTTATTTTGAATATACCCATTGGTTAATGGCAATGCTTGCTCCGGCGACAATCGCATTTGCCTTGCCGATTTATCGGGAGCGTAAACTCATTCGCCAATATCCGCTGACCATTGCCCTTGGCGTGATGGCTGGACTGTTGCTGGGCATGGTGTCGAGCTGGCTATTAGTGAAATTTGTGCCTCTACCTGTGGAGCTTGCAAAGAGTTTGTTGGTGCGTTCGGTCTCTACGCCCTTTGCGATGGAGGCCACAAGCGCCTTTGGCGGTGTGCCAGAACTGACCGCCATGATGGTGCTCATCACCGGTATTATCGGCATGTTAGTGTGCGAGCCGCTGTTCAAGCTGATGCACATTCGTACGTCTTTAGGTAAAGGCGTGGCCTTGGGCGCTTCGGCCCACGGTGCGGGCGCTGCCAAAGCCAGTGAGTTAGGCCAGCAAGAGGGCGTCATTGCCAGTTTGACCATGATTTTTATCGGGATTGCTATGGTGCTGGGCGCGCCCGTATTTGCCGTGATCTTCAGTTAGTGTGAGTTAGTGATTTGCTGGGTTGCGTTAACCCTCCCCACCTTAATTGTGATTTTGTTTGTTTAAATGATGTTGTTTTGCCTCTTAGGGCGCTAACCTCTGCTTGGGTTATGCGCCCATTTTTTTAGCTGACGGCGAATGTCGAGATGTCATGATGATGAAATTGAATAGGGATATAGGATGGATCAGCAAACACGCGTATCGAATGTGACATTGAGACCCATAGAACAAGATGATCTGGAGTTGATCTTTACTCATCAGCAGGATCCGATTGCTTGCCAATTGGCGCAGTTCCCCTCGCGGGACCGTGAGGCGTTTTACCTTCATTGGCAGCAAAATATCCTTGGGCAGGCGTCGGTACTGGCACGGGGGATAGAAGTCGATGGCTTGCTGGTTGGCAATATTGGCCATTGGCATAGGGATGGTCAGGCGATGATTGGTTACTGGATTGACCGCGCATTTTGGGGGCGCGGGGTCGCAACCTTAACCTTGAGAACATTTTTACCGTTAGTGACCTCAAGGCCGCTCTTTGCCCATGTGGCACAGCATAATGTTGCATCCCAGCGGGTGTTGCTGCGCCATGGATTTGTAAAGACGGACAGACTCATTCAAGAGGAAGATGATACGGCGCCATTATTTGAATTTGTGCTGAGTTAAGGCTTAAACAAGCTATACAGCCAATAGCTGAAACATTTATAGAGAAGATTGGATTTATTTTTTACAGACAAATTATTTGAAAAATCTATTTAGATAAGCGAGTCTTATCGTAAATTCAGATTTATCAACCCGACTTTAGTCTAGTATGTGATGGCTTGATCTCATTGGCTAACTCAATGAAACTCTCTAGTTAATCACCTTCTACTAAAGTATGGATAGTTAAATAATGTTAATTTTCTTCTTATGTCTTGCGCTCTTAGTGCTGGCATACAAGTTTTATAGTCCGTTTGTTGAACGCCAAGCTGGGATTGATCCTAAAGCGCAAACACCCCAAGCAAGATTCGAAGATGGCGTGGACTATGTGCCCGTTCACCCCGCCAAAGCGTTTTTAATCCAATTTTTAAACGTTGCCGGTGTCGGGCCGATTTTTGGCCCTATTCTAGGGGCTTTATATGGCCCAGTGGCCTTACTCTGGATTGTGTTAGGCAACATTATCGGCGGCGCGGTGCACGATTATTTCTCTGGGGTGTTAAGCATAAAAGAAGATGGAAAGAGTCTGCCTGAAATCGCGGGCCACTATTTTAACATCTATTTTAAAGGCGTGATGCTGCTGTTTACTGCGATGTTACTCTTTTTCGTGGGCGTGGTGTTTATCATGAGCCCTGCAGGACTACTCAGTAATCTCGATTATTTTAAAGATACTATTTTTGGCAATAACACCTTCTGGGTATTAGTGATTTTGGCCTATTACTTCTTAGCCACTATGCTGCCAATCGATAAGATCATCACTAAGCTGTACCCCGCGTTTGGCCTATTAATGATCGTGATGACCACTTCGATTGCAGTGGCTCTCCTCATCAATGCACCGCAGTTACCCGAAATGGGCGATGTGTTCGCGTACTTCAACCACAGCCATTACAACAATGAGTTATTGGAACCTAACCCCGATGGTTTACCGATTTGGCCATTACTGTTTGTAACTATTACCTGTGGTGCTATTAGTGGTTTTCATTCAACTCAAGCACCTATCATGGCACGCTGCCTGACAAACGAGAAATACGTTCGCCCAGTTTACTACGGCGCTATGGTGGCTGAAGGTGTGGTGGCTTGTGTATGGGCGACTGCGGGGATTGCGGCCTTCCCGGGCGGATATGTTGAGCTTAAGAGCTTACTAGACCAAGGTGGCCCTGGCTTAGTGGTTAACCAAGTGGCTACGAGCTATCTTGGGGTATTAGGCGGCGTGATGGCAATTATTGCGGTCGCTGTATTTCCGATTACCTCGGGAGATACCGCGTTTAGATCGCTGCGTTTAACTATCATTGATGCCTTTAACATTCCCCAGAGTATGCGTAACCGTTTGCTGGTAGCGGCGCCTATTCTGACCATCGCTTACTTTATGACCAAGATCGACTTCTCCTTGATCTGGCGTTATTTTGCTTTCTCAAACATGCTGCTATCGACCAGTGTGCTATGGTTGGCGACAAAATATCTGTTCGATAGAGGCAGTTTTCACTGGATAGTAAGCTTGCCTGCGATTGCGGGCACCTGTGTGACAGTGTCTTACATTGTTACCGCAGGTATTGGTTTAGGTTTACCTCAATCCCTGAGTCAACCTGTGGGCATCGCAGTGGGGGTGGTGTGTTTAATCGCCTTGATTATTGCTCACAACAAACGCAAAACAGTAATAGATACAAAGTTATAACTTAATTGGGTTTATGACCATAAAGGGCTGCATTTTGCAGCCCTTTTTAATACTATTTTCATAAACTGGCGTCAGTATTGAATATTGTCACTGTGACATATTCCATTGCGTCGAAATTATGTTAGATTCTGGCGAACTGATGAAGATAGAGTTATTGTTATCACTGTCATCAACAGTTCTCCACAGGGCAGTCACTGCAATAATGCTTACTTTTGCAGAGAAGTGTCAGGAAGTTACACCAATTCAGAGTCTGCTTATGCAACCCAATTTATTTCCCGAACAAAGACATTTAAATCCTGAGCCGATGGTGATGCCATCGGTAGAAGCTCAGTCTACTCGTAGCCGCTTACAACGGATGGTTGGCAGCGTACTGCTCACCTGTAGTGTGTTGTTAAGCTTATCTGCTTGTGCAGCGGGTAAAGCCAGTGCGCCGCAGGAAGAAGAGTTTAGCTACGCTTGGTTAAAAGGCTATGCCCATACGCTGGCGACAGAGTCCTATGTAAGCCACAAGGGTGAGTTACCAAAAAGCTTACAGGGCATGAGCTGGGATGATTACCAGCAATTCCATTTCAAGAAAAAAGCCGCACTGTGGCATGAAGATGATTCGGAGTTTCGCGCCGAATTGTTCCACTTAGGTCTGTATTTCGATACACCAGTGCACATTTACCAATTGGAAAATGGCAAGGCTAAACTGATTGAATATTCTCCTTCTATGTTCGATTACGGTAAGTCGAAGGTAAAGGGTAGCCAGCTTCCTAAAGATTTAGGTTTTGCAGGCTTTAGAATGCAGTTCAACACTGACTGGCAACGTGACGTTGTCGCCTTCTTGGGCGCAAGCTATTTCCGCGCGGTCGGTCAGGAAATGCAATATGGTCTTTCTGCCCGTGGTTTGGCGGTTGATACTGCGTTGCCTAAGCCTGAAGAATTTCCGATGTTTACCCGTTTTTGGTTAGAGAAGCCGCAACCAGGTTCTAATATTGCGACTGTGTACGCTCTGTTAGATTCACCAAGTGTAACTGGTGCTTATCGTTTCGATATCGAGCCGGGTGAGCGTTTAAAAATGAAGGTTGATGCGGCGATTTATCCGCGTAAGGCTATCGAACGTTTAGGCGTTGCACCACTGACAAGTATGTTCATGGTCGGTGAGAACGATCGCCGTACAGGTTACGACTGGCGTCAAGAGATCCATGATTCAGATGGACTTGCCATGCATACTGGGTACGGTGAATGGATTTGGCGCCCACTGGGCAATCCAAGTAACTTGAGATTCAACGCCTATAGCGATGAGAATCCAAAGGGCTTTGGGTTAATGCAGCGCGACCGTAATTTCGATCACTACCAAGATGACGGCGTATTCTACGAGAAGCGCCCAAGTCTGTGGATTGAGCCAACAGGTAATTGGGGTAAAGGTTCGGTGCAGTTAGTTGAAATTCCAACACTGGATGAAACCTTCGACAATATCGTGGCTTTCTGGAATCCTGCAGAGCCCATTCAACCAGGCCAAGAGTTACTCTATAGCTACAACATGTACTGGGGCGGTACTCCACCTGTGCAGTCACCCCGTGCCCGCGTAGTGGATACCTTTACTGGTATTGGTGGCGTAGTTGGTCAAAAGCGTAAATACTATAGCAAGCGCTTCGTGATTGATTTTGCTGGTGGTTCTTTACCAATGCTGGGTAAAGATACTCAAGTGAAAGCGGTTATTTCAACTTCACAAGGCCGTGTGGAAATCGACTCTGCTCGCCCACAACATGCGATCAATGGTTACCGCGCTATGTTTGACCTCGTGCCGCCAGAGGATAGCGTTGAGCCGATTAACCTAAGAGTTTACTTAGAAGTAGATGGTCAACCTTTGTCTGAAACGTGGATGTACCAATGGACACCACCGCCGATGAACGAACGTGAACTGCATAACGCAGGTCATCTACAGTAAGCTATATGGGTGAATCAAAACGCCAGCCTCAGTGCTGGCGTTTTTGCATCAAGCGATTTGTTAATTGCAAGTTGGATTCAAAGTTATTGAGCACTAATTCACTTTTTGAAAATCTAAATAATTTTTCACTGTCAAATACCCAACCTTGGGCGTAATCTGTGGCGTCCTCGTCATAGGTTCGCGATTTATGTTTGAGATATTTACCTCTATCGGCTTTGGTTGGTCGGTGGCTTTAGTGCTGGCAGTGTTATTTGTGTTGGCCTACGAATTTATCAATGGCTTCCACGATACCGCCAATGCTGTTGCGACGGTGATCTATACCAAAGCTATGCCTGCAAATTTAGCGGTGGTTTCATCAGCCCTTTTTAACTTTGCGGGAGTGTTACTTGGCGGACTTGGCGTAGCCTATGCCATAGTACATCTTCTTCCCGTTGACTCCTTGTTGGAGATGGACTCTACCCAAGGGCTGTTGATGGTGTTTTCGCTATTATTTTCCGCGATTATTTGGAATTTAGGCACCTGGTACTTTGGCATTCCAGCCTCTAGCTCCCATACCTTAATTGGTTCGATTATGGGGGTTGGTGGCGCATTTGCTTGGATACATCACCAGCCTATATTGCATGGTATTAATCTCACTAAAGCCACGCAAATCATGTTATCTCTGATTATTTCGCCCACCCTTGGTTTTGTGCTGGCTGGAGCACTGCTATTGCTGATGAAGTTCATGTGGCAAAAGCATAAGATCCACCGTACGCCCGATGAACAATTTCAGATTAATGGTAAACGCCATCCACCATTTTGGGCGCGCGTCAGCCTGATAGCTTCGGCCATGGGGGTGAGTTTTGCCCACGGCTCGAATGATGGGCAGAAAGGCATAGGTTTAGTGATGCTGGTGCTTATCTGTATGGCCCCAGCGTATTTTGCCCTCGATATGAGCAGCCAGTCCTATGATTTGGCAAGGACGCAGGATGCAAACCGGCGGATTATGGCTATTTATAGCCGCAATCAAGCGATAATTAGCGATTTAGTTGATGTAAAAGCGCAGCTTGAGGCGAGTGATGAGCTGTTGAGTCATTGTTCGGCACAGACCGTGTTACCCGCGATGTCGTTGCTTGATCGCCGTTTGGATAAGGCGAATAGTTTTCAAGATATGACGGTAGAAGAGCGCCGTGAAGTGCGTAGGTTGTTGCTGTGTATCGATGATACCGCTCGTAAAGTGTCTAAATTAGACTTACCAGCCAAGGAGTTAAGCTCTTTAGCTAAATGGCGTAAGGATTTGACTAAATCGACCGAATACGCGCCGCTTTGGGTGATCGTGGCGATTGCGACTGCCTTGGGTTGTGGCACGCTTGTGGGCTGGCGGCGAATTGTTTATACCGTGGGAGAAAAAATAGGCTCGTCTGGAATGACCTATAGCCAAGGTATTGCTGCGCAGGTGACGGCTGCGGCTTCGATCGGGATTGCCAGCGTCACGGGGATGCCGGTTTCAACGACGCATATTCTGTCTTCGGCGGTTGCGGGTACTATGGTTGCCAATCGCTCTGGGCTGCAAAGCCAAACCATTAAGCAAATTCTATTGGCATGGGTACTCACGCTGCCTATTACGATGTTCTTGTCGGCATTGGTCTTTATTCTCGCTAACTCAATTTGGGGCTAAGCTGAAGTTGATATGCAGCCTCTACCAAGAGAGTTGCATTTGCGCGGTAGGATCTGCCAATGGTGGTGTGTGTAACTTGATTGTTGGTAAGCAAATCTCAGCGGCGATTTGCTGCTGTAACTGCTGATATAAACGAACTGCGAGCTCTGGAGCCGTTTGATTGTCGGGTGTATGGATAAAAAGATAGGGTTCTCGACCTTCTTTAATCCAGAGGGGAAGTTGCTGTAACCAATTTTTGAAAAAGCTATCGTTGTTTTTGATCTGTAACTTATCGTTATTGGCGGCTAAGGCTTCGATAGTGCCATCGGTTTGTCCGATAAAGCGAACCACTGGTGCATTTGCAGTTGCGATAGCATGTACGGGCAATTGTGGTTTTTTCTTATGGGCATCAATAATTGCTTCGCTAGCGGGCGGTAGGGCAAACAAGGGCCGACTGTCCATAATGATGCGATTTACCTGTTTATCCATCAGCAAGCGGTTTAGTGCTCGCTCAGCCTCGCCCTTCGCAAAAAAGGCTAAATGCCGTACTTCAACGCCATAGGTCAAGCCTTGGGGAAGCATTTCTAAAAAATGCGCCAAGGTTGTTAGTTGCTCCGGGCCAAAGTAGGCGGGAAGTTGGATCTTCCATAGCCCAGTTTTTTCAGCCAAGGGCGACATCACCCGAAAGAATTCCATTAGTTCCTGCTGACAATGTTGCAGCTGTCTTTGATGGGTGATGAGCTGCGGTAGTTTAAAGGTAAAGCGAAAGTCATCTGGTGTTGCGCTGTGCCAGTTCATCACTGTTTGTGTATTTGGCGTGGCGTAAAAACTGGTATTTCCTTCTACAGTGTTAAAAATGGTTGCGTAGCGGGCTAGGCGATCGGCTTGCTTAGTTGTTGCACCATAAACACTGCTTTGCCAATGCTGATGAGACCACATTGCAAGCCCTAGGCGAAAATGATTTGCTTGGTGTGAAGGTGACTTAAGCGCCGTCAAAATAACTCCAGATATAACCAACTAAATTTGAATTGGCTATTGTGCTCAAAGAGTTTTATCTCAGTCAAATACTAAGCATCTTGCGGATGCTGTTATTGGGTTAAGCTAATGTCCAATCCGGCTTTATGTATGGAATGTTGTAATAGTGGAACTGCCATGCTAATTAACCTACTCTAATAGTATGATATTATGTACTATTAACCTTAATCATCGAGTATTCGCGCGTTGGTTCTATACAGGGATGCAAAGCTTAGCTGCAATAGTCAGTTAGCTATTCTCGTTTTGTCTGCAGGCGTGGTGGGAGAGTCGTGTGAAAAACGAAGGTTATACTTCACTTGGTCGCTTTATTGATTTGCTATTAGATGCCATCTGTGTGGTGGATAAATCGGGGCGATTTGAATTTGTGAGTGCGGGTGCTGAACGTATTTTTGGTTACACGCCAGATGAAATGATTGGTATGCAGATGTTGGATTTGGTTTTACCAGAAGACCGTGAACGTACGCTTGCTGCGGCCAATGAAATTATGACAGATCACTATAAAATCGATTTTGAAAATCGTTATATACGCAAAGATGGCAGCATAGTGGATATTCTGTGGTCAGCCCGCTGGTCTGATGAATATCAACAACGCGTTGCGGTGGCTCGCGATATTACCAAAAATAAAAATGCTGAGCGTCGGCAAGCCGCGTTATACGAGATTTCTGAGGCGGTTCATGTGGCCGAGGATTTGTTATCCCTCTATAGTCATATCCACCAGATCATTGCAAAACTTTTACCCGCAGAAAATTTTGCTATCGCGCTTTATGACCAAGATTCAAATCAATTAGATTTTCCTTACCAGTTATCGGTGTCCGAGCAAAATATCGCATATATCAGTAATGCTAATTATTTTGCTGAGCAGATCATTCAAACGGGACAATCCTTACTCTTTTGTCCCATGTCGAATACGCTTTCATCGCCATTAGCAGTAACTTTTAAAGATTGCTGGCTCGGCGTGCCGTTGAGATTGCACAAAGGGGTGATTGGCGCGTTGATCATGCATAGCAACCCAGGTTCGAGAAGCTATACTACACAGGATTGTGAATTGGTGGAGTTTGTCTCGACTCAAATTGCGTTCGCCATCGAACGTCGTCAAATGTTGGCTCGCTTAGAGCAGATAGCACTCTACGACCAGTTGACTCATCTACCCAACAGAGAGTTATTTTACGATAGGTTTCAGAAGGCTTTATCTCGAGCGCATCGAGAGTCGAGTTATTTCTCTTTACTTTATCTAGACTTAGATAAATTTAAATGGGTTAACGATACCTACGGACATAGTGTGGGAGATTTGTTGTTACAAATTACCGCGCAGCGGCTTCTTAGCTGCGTGAGAGTTTCTGATACGGTCGCGCGTTTTGGTGGCGATGAATTTGTTATCTTACTGGAGCGAGTTGATTCTGCACACAATACCTTGCTCGTTGCTCAAAAAGTGCTGGATATATTGAATCAGCCTTTTGAACTTGTAGAGCAGCAAATTCATATTTTTCCAAGTATTGGTGTCGCTTTGTATCCTGAGCATGGTAAAGATGAACAGCAACTTATTTCCTGCGCCGATGCTGCCATGTATAAGGCTAAAAAGAATGGTGGTAATCGTATTGAGTTGGGGTATCAAGGTTTGAAGGGAAAGCACTTATAGGCCAGTGTTAAGACTCTAACTAAAACCCGCTGTAACGAAAATCGCTACAGCGGGCGTTTATATCAATGCAACAAGTGTATTTATAGTTTAAAACGTGACACTTCCTGTTGCAGTGAGGCGGCTAAGTGAGCCAACTCCTGTGACTGCACCATCGCACTTTGGGCCTCAATAGAGAGGTTTTCTGAGACTTCACGAATTGATTCGGTATTGCGATTAATTTCGCTAGTCACAGAGGTTTGTTCCTCTGCGGCCGTTGCAATTTGGCTTGCCATATCAGATATCTCATTAATTGCTTTGCTTATCTGCAGCAGGCTCTCACTGGCTGAGTTAGCATCAGCCACACTCGTTTCTGCCATATCATGGCTTTGAGTCATGGATTTTACGGCTTTGCCAGCTGTTTGTTGCAAGGTTTCAATCATTGCCTGAATTTCTTGGGTTGATGAGTGAGTGCGTTGCGATAATACGCGAACTTCATCGGCAACCACGGCGAAACCGCGACCTTGCTCACCTGCGCGAGCGGCTTCAATGGCTGCGTTTAACGCAAGCAAGTTGGTTTGTTCTGCAATCCCACTGATCGTTAATAGAATGCTATTAATTTTTTGTGAGTGCTCATTCAGCTCGCTGATAATACGTCCTGCGGTATCAACCTCATTTGCTAAGTTACGAATAGATTGCTGACTTTGCATCACTTGTTTTTGACCATGATTCGAGAGGCTCACGGCATTTTGCGCTGTTTGCGCTGTATGTTCGGCGTTGCTGGCAATCTCTTCTGTGGCGCTGGCCATTTCGGTGACTGCAGTGGCGACCATCGTCACTTCGTCCTGCTGAACCGCAATGCGTTGGCTGTTATCTGCCGCAGACGCACTGCTGCCCTTAGCTTGGTATTCAAGTTGGCCCGCAATATTGTGCATTCTTGAAATCATGCCGTGTAGACGTTCGACAAAGCGGTTAAAACCTGAGGCTAAGATCCCAATTTCATCATGGCTGTTTGCGGTATGAATTCTCACCGTCAGATCGCCATCGCCCTCTGCGATATCATTTAGTGCCAAAGCAACTCGTTCTAAGTCTTTGAATTGCATTTTGAAGATTGCGACTAATACTAAACCAAACATTACCAGTAACCCAGCGCCTACGGCGGACATCCACCAAGCGAGCGTAGTCGCTTGCGACATGATTTCTTGTTTGTTCATCACAAATATTAACGCCCAGTCGGTCGACGGAACGGTCGCTACATAGACTAACTGGGTCTCACCATCTAATTCACGCTCTTCCATAGTATTGGCATTGGCGCGTTGTGATAGCCAGGTGGGGGTAAAATCAGAGTCAATAGTAGTAAGTTGTTGATTATTTAACTTACTATTGGGGTGACTAATAATTAGTCCTGTGTTGTCAACCATCAGGGTGTAGCCATTACCGGGGACTTCAAGCCGCTGTACCGCATCGGTGAGTTGGTCAATGGTAAGGTTTGCCGCGGCGACACCGAAGAGTTGGCCCGCAACCATCACTGGCTCAGCGATAGTCACAACTTGTTTTTTAAGGGTGGCGCTGACATAGGGAGCAGTCATAACCATGCTATTAGCGGCTTTGGCATCCATATACCAAGGGCGGACACGTGGGTCATAGTTTGCGGTATTGAGCGCTGGATCTTGGCGGTACATGTTGCCTTGCTCATCACCAAAATAGGTGAGTGCAAACCCCATTGCATTATGTGCTTGTAATAAATAAGGGGTAATTTGTACACTCGGGTCAGCCTCTATGGTCTTTTTAAGGCTTGTAATGGCTGTTTTTCTATCTTTCATCCACAGTCCAATACCTTCGGCAAAAGTATTCGCTAGTTGATCAATCTCACCTTGGGTATTGCCTATAGCATGATTTCTAATGACGTAGCTTGAAATACTAACCAGTACTGCAACAGTGATGAATACGGCTAAGAGACTACTAAAAAGTAGGCGAGTTTTAAGTGTTGAACGCATATTCTATTCCTTTAAATTCCGCTAGCAACCTAACGTTAATAAAGTATAGCGGCTGAAATAGCTAAAGCATTAATGGTTGATCATTCAGATTTGATAAAGTTGTGGCAGCGAACCGTATTTTGTTTTGTATAAGTATTTCAACAGTTGCTTATATCATGGTGAACTTGTTTTATTGCACAGTTTTGAAAGACTTTTTAGCATAGTATTCCTTAAGTGTCATAAGCAAGTACACCCAAACATAAGTAAGAGAGTAATATAGATGAAATGGAATTTTCCTCGCTGGTGCTTTAATCCTTGGTTACATTCATGCTTAATCTTTCTTTTACCAATACTTTTAGCGAGTACAATTTATCCTTGGTTGACGGCCTATAGCATAGAAAAAAAGTTTAATCGTGATTTTGATGAAATAACACTTACTTTTGCAAATGGTGTTGATGATTTTAAGCAAAAAAATATTGAACGGGCATTTGCTAAATTATCTTTTACCTGCAATGAAGATGATATTGCGTTACTCAATAGTCAATCCTTGAGCCCAGCAATGGTTCGTTTTATCCAGCTAGAACTTGCCGATGGTAAAAAATGCTCCAATATCGGTCCGCCAGTCAATTATCATCTTGACCGATCTCGAAGTTTATTTGTTGGCTCACAACAGGTCGATATTGCGACAACGGTCGCGGCCACCGATCGTGCTCGTAGTCTTGCCTATGCTTTTCATTTAGGTGAGCAGAAGTTAGTCGTGCTGACTAATAGCTCTGTTTATAACGAAACCCTATCTAACCTTTGCCACGGTTGTTATCAATTACTCATCAGTTATCAAGGGCTTTCCCCATGGTTAGGGGGACAGAAAATCTTGATGAAAACCAAAGCGTTATCAAGGAATCTCGTTATATTAAAACGTTAGATGTCACCTTAACCTTAAAGGCGGGTGATGATCTCTACTGGCAAGAAGCTTATCGCATTGGTGTCGTACTCTTTATTGCAGCGTTAATTGCAGCATTTTTAGCTGTGATTTTTTATTGGAACTGGCAATCTGCCCGGGTGTCGCTTGGTATGTTGCTGCAAAAAGGAATGAGTCGAAAAGAATTTATTCCCTATTATCAGCCCATTATCGATTGCCGTTCAGGCAACGTTGTTGGGCAGGAGATGCTGGTACGTTGGCGTCGATTTGATGGTGTATTAGTCCAGCCCAATCAATTTATTCCCTATGCTGAGGATTCGGGGCTCATATTACCGATCACCGATTTATTGCTAGATCAGGTGTATCGCGATTTAGCTCAACTAAAAGGCTGGGTAAGCATCAATATTGTTGCGCAGCACTTAGAGTCTGGCTTGCTGAGTCAATGGTTCTCTTTAAACCGAGATCCCATGGTTAAGCGGATTGCATTTGAGCTGACGGAGCGCAAACCTATCACTCAATTTGAGCTAGCCTTAGCTGAAATAAAAGCCGTTTTACCATTGTGCCATGACTTTAAACTGGATGACTTTGGTACGGGTTTTGGCGGTTTTAGCTATTTACAGCGACTTGGAATTAATAGTATCAAAATTGATAAGATGTTTATCGATACCATTGGTACGAAAGATCTTAAAGGTGCGGTGCTCGATGCCATTATTGCCTTTGGACACGAGTCGAATATGGAGATGATTGCCGAAGGCGTGGAAACCCAAGAACAGGTAGATTATTTAGCGGCTAAAGGGGTGTATCAACATCAGGGCTATTTTTATTCTAAGCCACTACCATTGAAAGAGTTATTACATTTTTATCTACAGGTTTCCCATGTAAGGTAAAGATCAAGGCAAAAAGAAGAGGCTCATCAGAGCCTCTTCTTTTTCAACTCATTATCAGTGGGTCATTTTATTTTTGATTAGCACGCAACGCTGCTCTGCTTGACGCGTTTCTAATAAAGTACGACGGCTAAGATTAGATAAGCCTGTTTGGCTGTCTAATACTTTATCCAAGGCGGTAATACTATTGTAATTACAGTCGGTTGGGATCAGGTTACGGCTGTAGCTACGCATAAACACTGGGCCCTTTTTGTCCATATCGGCTAAGTTTGCGAGGCGCTCTTCGGCGGTGGCTGCGCTTAAGAGTTTTTGCTCAGCAGGATAAAGGTTTTCCATGATGATGCGCTGTTTAGCAAACGGTAGGGCATCGGCGTGGACTTTACTCAACCAGCGACGTTTTGCGGCAGCTTCAGGACGGATCACTTGAGCAGCTAATGCTGCTTTTTCCCCAGAATCTGAGTTATCGCGTGCTATTTCCCGTGTTATACGTTGCTGCGCATTCGGGAAGTCGTAGCGATTAAGCTGGATTATGATAGCCCAGCGCAGATCTTGATCTAAAGTTAGCCCTTTGATTTTAGTTGTGCCGTCTAGCAATTGCGCTAAATGACGTAAACTGTCACGATCGCTGGCTAATTGGATATAGGCATCGAACCAGCGGCGCTGGAAGTCATTGTCCCCTCGACTCTCCATGGTCTTACGAAGGCTCATTTGCGCTAAGCCTTTGACTGCATTTTCAGCATAGTTTTGCTGAATAGGCGCGATCTGCGCGAGGTATTCTTTACTGCGTAGCAAGCTAGAAATAATTTGGCCGACCACAGTGTAGTCATTCTCCGCTGGGGCGTTGACGAATACTGTGCTGAGGTATTGATCTAAACTCAGGTTGCCCTCACGTACACTGTCCCACAAGCTTTGCCATAACATTGAGCGCAATAGCGGATCTGTAACTCGGCTTAACTGTTGCTTGGCGGTATCGAAGGATTTTTCATCGAGTTGCACCTTCACAAAGCCCCAATCATCATAGTTGGGGTAAACCAGATCGGGGCAACGCTCACCGACTAATAGTTTCACCTCGGTACGCTCGCCCTTGTAGGTTACTGGTACTGTGGTCTCATGCCTTAAATCGAAACGTCCTTTAGTAAACAGTGCAATTTGGACTTTTTGCTCCCTCAGTGTCGGTAGTTCGCTGCTAGCGGGATATTGCAATAGGCTAAATTCGCTAATGCGGTTACCGTCGCAGCGGTATTCGGCTTTAATGGTGTTTACCCCAGCGCTGTATAGCCATTCCTGTGTCCATGCGCTTAAGTCTCTGCCCGCAGCTTTAGCGAGGCTATTGATAAAGTCATCCAGCTCGGCATTTTGGTAGCTGTATTGTTTGAGGTAGTTGCTCACGCCGCGGCGGAACACCAGATCACCAAGTAAATGGCGTAGCTGCTTGAGCGTCGAGGCGCCTTTTTGATAGGTAATAGCATCGATATTGTCGAAGGCATTTTGGGTGGTCGCTACAGGCACTTCAATCGGATGGGTAGTGACTAAGCTGTCTTGCTCATAGGCGCGCTGTTTGCCTTGAGCATAAAAACTGCGCCAAGCATTCGTAAATTCTGTGGCTTCTTGGGTCGCGAGTGTACCCATAAAAGAAGCAAAACTTTCGTTTAACCACAGGCCATTCCACCACTTCATCGTGACCAAATCGCCAAACCACTGGTGGGCCATTTCGTGCATAATAACACCCGCCAAGCTTTGTTTTTGCTCGGCGGTCATTTCTGCTTTGTGGAGGAAATGATCTTCGGCAAAGGTCACTGCTGCTGCGTTTTCCATTGCGCCATAGAGAAAGTCTGGCACGAGGATTTGGTCGTATTTTTTAAAGGGATAAGGAATACCAAAATAGGCATCAAAGAAGGTTAACCCCTGTTTTGTATAGGTAAACCAGTCCTGTGGGGGCACTTGGTGAGCAACGGATTGTCGTGCAAATAATCGCATAGGATAACGGCCGGAATTATCCTGCCACATATGGTACGGGCCAGCATGCATAGAGAAATTGTAAGGGCTTAACTTAGGCGTTTCAGGAAACTCCCAACGATTAATGGTCCCCGCAGGTGTGACAGAGGACTCGCGCATGGTACTGATCACTTGCCAATCCTTCGGCGCGGTCACACTGATTTTGTAATTGGCTTTTAAATCGGGTTGATCAAATACTGCAAACATCTGTTGCGCAGCGGCAGGCTCAAAGTGAGAGTAGAGGTAGACCTTGCCATCGACGGGATCTTGGAAGCGATGCAAGCCTTCGCCATTAGTGCTGTGCGCTCGGGTAAATTGCACTTCAACCGTGTTATCACCCGAGGTCAGTAAGCGGGTGTTTAAGCTGATATAGGCACCATTGTAATTGGGGTAAATGGCGGTTCCGTTAATCAAAAAACGCTTAATTTGTGCTTTGCTTAGATCCAAGCTCAGTTGCTTAGGAACCTCGCTAAGATTGAAGTGGATCTTCGTTGTTGCGCTGAATTGCGTGTCGCCCGTCAGTTGAAAATCCAACTCATAATGCACATCCGATATTACCTGTGAACGTAGGCTTGCCTGATACTGGCTGATATAGGGACTGGCGTCCCTTGGCCCTGTATTTAAAGGACTTTTAACGGCGCACGACATTAATGCAGAGCAGGTGAGGGCGACTAGGCTAGCTTTAAACAAATTCACTACTTAAATCCTTCAACGATTTACTTTATTTGTGGCGTAGATGCGGCGTCGTGGGTCAAGAGTCGGCCTGATTGTGTCGCGAACTCTTCTCCATACAAAAGCGGCATCATTGCTTAGTGTTTTGGGCGAGTACACTACCTTATTTAGCATGGATAACCAATGTTAAAAATGTAAAAAAAGCCAGCAAAAATGCTGGCTTTTTTTGGATGTTTCGGCATTAGCCTATTACTTTGAGCGGGATTACATGCCCAAGAAAGACTTAGATTTGGTCTTACGGATTTCTTTTTCGTCAGACCATTCGATAAGACCTGTTTCTAAGTCCATTAGACGCATAGTCATTTTGTAGTAAACGTCTTTGGTGCTGCCATCTTGCTTAACGATGCTAGATAGGTTGCCATACAGCATGTACTGGGCACCGATTTGACGACCAAACTTGATGGCGGTTGATGGGTCAACCATACCGGTATTGTTTTGGTAATCCAGTTGCTTACGAACTGAATCGACTTTAGTCATGTCGATGAAACGGAACTTGCCTGAGCGCAATAATTTGTTGCTGATAGAGTCGGTTACTGACTCAGTATCAATATGCTCAGAGGTTTTGTTTTTGATGCTATCGACAAACAAAATTGGGCGGTTGTTCGCTGTCATGGCCACAATCGGTGGGAAAGTCATCATGCTATCAACCATTTTAGCGGCAATGGCTTGCAGATCCGTTGAGCCAAAGTTTTCGTTAACGGTTTCAACCTCTGTGGCATCACCATACTCTACTTTAGATTGACATGCAGCCAGACCCATCACGGCAGCCAGCACAAAAATCAGTTTAAATTGTTTCATAGTCAGTTCCATTTTGTGATTGTAAAAACTTAATGACACTCGTTTTATTCAAACATTCACCGCTCGGTTAAATGATTATTGAATAAATTCGGGTGTAATTACCAGTATCAATTGCCCAGACCAAGGTGGTCTTGCCTGCGGCAACGTCAATTTTGGCCGGTGGTGCTTTATCCAATTGCAGTGTGTATTCGCCAGGATTGAGATAACGCCTGCCAATTTGTGCCTGTTTCGGCAGTGTTAACCAACTACGGCGATCCGCCTGTTCGGTAACAACGTTAAAAATCTGCATAGCAATACTGCCAATATCGGCGGCATTATTGCCGGGTTTACCACTTTTTTCGACTTGATAAGCCATTTCCGATTTGGCATAAACCCTTGCAACTTGGCGGACTAAGGTTCCGGGTAAATCTTCTTTCAAGGCGGTAATCGCTAAGGCATCAATATTGGCGATAGGTTCAGTTTTAAGCACTGTGCCTAAGCCCTGCACTTGAGTCTCTGGCACATAGCTATTGTTTGGCCCATAGGTCGCTAGAGACACGGTTTGCCAGTTGCCATGGATAGTGAAGGGCACTGTGAGCGCTTGTTTTTCGGGGACAAAGCCCTTTTCGACCATCAACACTACTTGGCCTTCACCTGCTTTTGGGAGCTTGGCATCGCCCCAGCGCTTTTTAAACTCATCGTATTGCGGCATGCCGAGTTGTTTGGCAAGGCGGACTAAATCCTGTTGCAGATACGTGTTATCAGGAGTGATTTGGGCTGCTTTACGGTAATCGATAAAGGCATCGTTTGGTTCACCAAGCACTTCGTGTAGTACGCCCGTCGTGTAATAGCTATAAGCATTTAGGAAGGAGCTGGTGACAGTGCCTGCCGCTTGCCCAAGTTTATTCACTTCGGCATCGATCGTACCATTAGCCATAGCTTGTACCGATTTTTGCGATTTTTGATAGCGTTCTTGCTCTGAACTTTGCAATTCGTTACTACGACGAACTTCCACTAGCGCGCCTTGATAGTCGCCGCTGAATAGGTAATTGAGCGCCTGATATTGGTGCAGCATAATGCGCTCAAAGCCCGGGCCGCGGTAGGGAATCGCATTGTCATTTAACACTAAGCTTGTCGCCGTCGCGCCGATATCGCTGGCGCTAATCTTGGCTTTATCATCAAAGGCGGTGTAGGCCGCCACCGCTTGCTCGTAGTATTTTTTACTGCTGGCAAAATCCCCCGCAACTTGAGCGATGCGCCCCGCTTCTTGAGCGTAAAGCAAACCGTCATTGCCTTGGATATTACTGGCTAATTTGTCGATATCCGCCATGGGCGTCGCGGTATTGAGATCTTGTTTGATTGGCGCGATTTGTGCCGGATAATTGATAAAAATACTGTTATAGGCACAGCCGCTCGAACCTAAGATGGCGGTGAGCATCAATGTGCTGATGGTGGGTCTGATAAAAGAGTGAATGAAGGTGGTGTTCATGCCTGTGGGTTACCTTCTTGTGCCATTAGTGTTTGCTGTGGCATTTGTGAACGCTCAAGCAAAGTGATCCCTTGAAGATGATCGAATTCATGTTGGAAAATACGTGCAATAAAACCCGTTAATTCGGCGTGTTGCCACTGTCCCGCTAGGTTTTGATAGCGCACAACTATACTGTGGTGACGCCAAATGGTAAACCGTTGTCCTGGGACAGATAAACAGCCTTCCTCACCTTTTTCGAGTTGTAAAGATGCCAACTCGATGTGTGGATTAACCACTACAACGGGCTCCATTAGCGGTGCATCGGGGTAACGCTCGTTTGGCCGTGATGCCATGATAAATAGCGCTAGCGGGCTGTGCACTTGTGGGGCAGCGATACCGACGCCTTTTGCCTCTACCATGCTTGCCACCATTTGCGATGCTAACTGACTGAGCGTTTCATCAAAGTCGCGTACTTCAATTGCCCGTTGTTTTAAAATGGCTTCCCCTACCAGGGCAATCGGTAGCGGCTGACAGGAGTGTTGTATCTCATTTTTAAACATCGCATTCCCTGGATATTTAGTCTTCATCGTTTGGCTGACGATTTTAGTTCGTTATTAATAATGGGGTGGCGGCGTTTCTTCAGCTTGGGTAGCAATATTGCTCGGCTCCATTGCCTGCAACTTGCCAACTAATAACTGGATCTGGTGCTGTTGATGGGCCACGAGTCGATTCAGCTTAATCACCTCTTGGTTTAATTCTTCGACAGTGAGTTCTTGAAAAGCTAATTTAGTTTGCAGCTCTTCAATTTGTTGTTGTACACCTTGCATGGCTAACCTCTATTGTTGCCAAGTCTCAACTAAGCCTTGGCTACTGATACTAACGACTTTATTGGTATCTCGAATTGCCACAGAGTATACAACGGCTCCTCGGTTTTGGCTGTTTTTCGTCAACGCAATTTGCCATTGTGCAATTGGTTTACCCGAACTGCGTTGCCAGAGTATGACTTCGCGGGCGGGAGTTCCCGTTAATAACTGCTTGTCTTGCTCAGTAAAACGTACTGCTGAAAAGGTCATTTGGCGACGATTAATTGCTAATTGATTTAAAAGTTTACCGGTTGAGTTGTCCCAAATTTTTGCTTCATTCGTACTGCCATTGGTAAAGCTTAAACTGCCACTGTCGTTCAGTGCCACCTTAGTCACCCGGCTACCAAGATCCCAAGTGTGGATTGGTTGTCCGGTTTGTGCCTGCCATAAAATGGCCTGCATATCATTTGACCCTGTGAGTGCGATGCGACCATCCGCCGACAGTGCAACCGTATTGACGCGTTCTTTATGGCCTAAGAATTTAATCAGTGCCGTTTTTGCCGCATTTAGAGACATTACACTGCCATCGTTTAAACCAATAAGCAAAACCCCATTGTTGGCTACCGCAACACTTTCTCCCGATGCGGGCAGTGACCACCAACCTACGGATTTTCCGTCGGCTATTGTCCATAGGGCAACTGAATCGCGGCTTAACGATGCGGCGAACTCACCATTAGGTGAAATGGCTGTGCTGGCTACGCCTGTATTAAGGTCGCCATGCACCCATTGGTATTTAAGGGTGTGCTGGGTTAAGTCCCAACATTGGACTCCTTGATTCTGAGTTGCGACAATTGCGAGAGTGCCATCACTCGAGAGACTTGCACTGTAAGAAGGGTCTTTTGAGAGCACGCGAATATCTTCGGCTTTAGGATAGCAAGCCGTCAAAAAAATCGTGCAAATTACCAGCAGTAGGGTTTTCTTCATGAACTTGCTCCTAAAGTTGGTGTCTCTAACTCGGTAGAGTGAAATTAATCACAGTTAACCCATAAAGAATCTAGTTGGTATAACCCAGATAACTAGTATAAAGTTGTCGCGCTTAGGTTATTGTAACCGCTTGAGGATGCTGAGGAAGCTTTAATGAAATCGATTTATAAATTATCGTTAGTTGCATTGGCTGTTATTGGCCTATCTGCTTGTAATCAAGAAGAAAAAGCAACAAATGCAAGCACAAATGTTGAATTAACGACAGAAGCACAAAAAGAAGCCTACAGTGTGGGTGCTTCAATCGGTCGTTATATGTCTGGTCATATTAAAGAGCAAGAAGAATTAGGCCTACCAGTTGACCGCACGCTGATCGTGACAGGTTTTACTAATGGTTTGAATGATCAGCTGAAGTTAACTGAAGAAGAAATGCAAACCATTCTTCAAAGTTTAGACAAAAAATTAAACGACAAGCGTACAGAACAAGCTAAAGCCATTGCGGCGAAAAATCTCGAGGATAGCAAAAAGTTCCTTGAAGAAAACAAAGCTAAGCCAGGCGTAGTCACAACTGAATCGGGCTTGCAATACGAAGTACTCACTCCTGGTTCAGGTGAAAAGCCAGCGGCTGAAGACACGGTTGAAGTAGATTACGTAGGTACTCTGATTGATGGCAAAGAGTTTGATAGCTCTTACAAACGTGGTGAAACGGCTAAATTTCCATTGAACCGTGTTATTCCTGGTTGGACCGAAGGCGTACAGTTAATGCCTGTTGGTGCTAAGTACAAGTTTGTTATCCCTGCAAACTTAGCTTACGGTGAACGTGATACTGGAACGATTCCACCAAACTCAACGCTGATTTTTGAAGTTGAGTTGAAATCAATTGAGAAAGCACAAGCTACACCTGCTGCTGAACCCGCTAAGAAGTAATTTTTAGTTACAGTATGCTTTTATAAAAATACCGCCTTTTGGCGGTATTTTTTTATGCTGTTAAATCCTACTTTTGTTTTAATTCATTAGCAAACCGAGTTATAACAGGCTATTTAGCTTTATTAGTGTTTTATTTTGTTATTTGAATAACAAGGTATTGCCGTATCAATATGTCATTATTTTAGAACGATGGAGACTGATTAAGTTTTAAATGAATAACGCATATTTAAAGCAACAAATTTAATACGCTTATTCAGAATGGCATGTTTAAAAATATCATAAAAATATCATATTTTTTTTGCGATTATTATTTGTTCACTTAGGTTAACTAGGGGGACTGGATGTCTTTTTCTTACTTATTGTTTTATCGCTGTTTAATAATTTTGTGTTACGGCACTGTTCTGAATGTAAGACAATTTACTCTGTAAAATTACATTTCCATCAATATGTTATGCATGCATAGTGAGATCTTGCCCCCTTTTTTTAGCCCTACAAGTCTGGAATAATCCGCCCGCACGTTAATAAAAATTAGCGGCAATATTATAATAATGGGGTTGTTGATATGGAAAATGTTAATAAGTTGACGGCTATTTCTTTAGCTGTAGCCGCGGCGTTGCCTATGATGGCAAGTGCTGATGTCATAATCACTGAGTATGTTGAAGGTAGCTCTAATAACAAAGCTATCGAATTGTATAACAGCGGTGATGCGGCAATTGATCTCACAGGTTATAAGCTCGTTCGTTATAAAGATGGCGCAACAGATGCGTCAGATATGCAAGTATTAGATGGCCAGAGCATTGCGCCTAAAGCCACTAAAGTGATTCTCAATTCAAGCGGTGTTATTACCCTGCCACAAGGCGTCGATAGTTTTTCTGGTAGCTTAAGCTTTAACGGTGGTGATGCTGTCGCTTTGGTTAAAGATGGCGCCGTGGTTGATATTATTGGTGATGTGCCAACGCCAGTCGGTTGGGGACTCGATGTTACCCTTAAGCGTAAACTAGACTCATTAGTCGCAAATACCGTCTTTAATGCTGCCCAGTGGGAACAATTACCTAAAGATACTTTCACTGGTCTTGGTTCTCTGAATACGCCAACCGCACCAGAAACACCTGTATTTAGTTGCAGTGGCGCGAAAATTGTTCCTATTTATCAAGTACAAGGTGCTGGCGAATCTAGCCCTTATGTTCCTCAAGGTGCATTTGAGTCTGAAAGTGAAGTGACGGTTCGCGGGGTGGTGACTGCCCGTGGCGAGAGTTTGTTCAAAGGTTTTTATTTGCAAGAAGTGAAGGGTGATAACTCGCCATATACTTCCGATGGTGTATTTGTCTTTTTAGGTGAAACACCGCCAGCAGCGATACAACCTGGGGTTGAAATCTGTGTTCAGGGTAAGGTCAAGGAATACTTCGGTCTAACCCAAATTGATATTAAAACCGATAAAAAATTTGAAGTGGGCGCGAAGGGGGAAGTTCCTGTCGCAGCGCCTTTCTATGTTGCCGAGGGAGAAACATTAGCGCAGGCTTTAGAGCGTTATGAAGGCATGAACGTGCTATTAGATGCGGGCAGTGATCTGAAGATCAGCCGCACCTTTAGCTTCGACTATGCGGGCAAGCGTAATAACATGTTGGTGTCTTACAAAGAACCCTTGATGAAGCCAACCCAGTTATACCCAGCGCTTTCTCCAGAGGCAACGGCATTAGTTAAATCTAACCTAGAAAATCAGCTGTTTATCGAATCCGATTACAAACCTGCTGATGGTGTAATTCCTTACTTCCCTGACTTTAATGCTGAAACAGGTTATATCCGCGTCGGTGATCAATTGACCAATCTGCAAGGGGTGATTGGTTATAGCTACGGGGCTTACCGTTTAGTGGCTACGAACACTATTACTGCTGGCGATTTTATCCGCGGCGATGATAGAACAGATGCACCAAGTGTGGCGACTAAAGGTGATATCCGTGTGGCCAGCTTTAACGTACTGAACTTCTTCAATGATGTTGTGGGTGGTGATACTAACCCATCGGGTGGCAACCGCGGCGCATTGACCGAAGAAGAAATGCTGTTACAACGAGCGAAAATCGTTAGTGCCATTACTGCCATGAATGCCGATATCGTTGGCTTGATGGAAATTGCTAACAACGGTTTTGGCGAAAAGAGCGCGATTAAGAACTTAGTCGATGCCTTAAACGAGAAGCAAACTGCTGAAAATGCTTACAGCTATATTGAAATTGCCGATGAAGATAAATACGACGGTAAGTACTTCGGTAGCGATGCGATTACCGTTGGTATGCTATACCGTGCGGGTAAAGTAAGCCTTGCAGGTGCTGCTCGTACTATTGATACCCCAGAGCAACATGCGAGTGCAGGCAGTGTGACTCGTATGAAAGAGGGTAAGACTGAGACTAACCCAGGTAACGATGCTTACCAACGCCACAGCTTAGCGCAAACCTTTAAGATCCATAATGAAAATCTAACCGTTGTTGTTAACCATCTTAAATCAAAAGGCTCAGGCTGTTTGGAGGATTGGGTTAACTTCGAAGAGTCTGTTGATCCTGCGGATCAACAGGGTAAGTGTAATGCTTTCCGCGTGTCAGCAGCTAAAGTGATCGGTGAAGCGTTGAAAGACGTAAAAGGCGATTTACTGGTTATCGGTGATATGAATGCCTACGGTATGGAAGATCCTATCCGTGTATTGACCGACTACGATGCGAGCAAGTCTGATCGTGCAATCATGACCGCCTCTTGGACAACCTTAAATGGCAAAGTGTTTGAACGCCAAGGCAGCAAGATTGAGAAAGGTTATGGTCTTATCAATCTCAATACTAAAGCTCACGGTACTGGCACTTACTCATACAGCTACAATGGTGAGTTAGGCAACCTAGACCATGCCTTGGCAAACACAAGTCTCGCCAAGCGTTTAGTGGATATTGAAGATTGGCATATCAACTCTGTGGAGTCTACCCTGTTCGAATACGGCAAAAAATTCTCAGGTAATCTCGTAAAATCTGAAAATGCGTTTTCTGCTTCAGACCATGATCCTGTGATAGTTGCATTAAGCTATCCAGCGCCTGTTGAGCCACCAAAACCTGAGCCAAAGCCTAAGGATGATGGTGGTGCGCTAGGTTACTTAGGCTTAGCCTTGTTATCACTATTTGGATTACAACGCCGTCGCCGTTAAATACGTGTTAATACGCTCACAACTTATTTTGTGAGCTAAACTCAGAGCTAAGGGATGGTTTTACCATCCCTTTTTATTGAGCTGGTTTTATCGTGTTTTCATCGTATTTCATGGGAATGAGTCTTGAGCCCAACGGAGAAAAAGATGGTTGTGAGTGCACCCCTGCATTCCATTGGTGTTACTAAGGCGCCATTGTGGTTTTACGTTATCGCAGTCGTTAGTTTGCTTTGGAACATCATGGGATTATTGGCCTTTGTTATCCAAATGACCATGACACCTGAAGCGATGACGCAGATGAGTCCTGATCAGATTAAGCTCTATGAATCTACACCCGCTTGGCTCGACTTTGTGTTTGGTTTTGCGGTGGTTTCTGGCGTTATCGGTTGCCTGTTGTTACTCATTAAAAAAGCCTTCTTTTATAAAGTGTTGCTCGCGTCACTGGTCGCGGTATTGGTGCAGATGGGTTATGTATTTGGGATTCAGCAGGCGGCAGCGGTATTGGGCACTGATGCTCTTGTGATGCCAAGTGTAGTGATCCTTTGGGGGATTTTCTTAGTTTGGTTTAGCCGTTTGGCTGTCACAAAACATTGGTTAACTTAGTCGTAGCGTTTCCTTGCCGTACAGAACTGGTTAAGCGATACCTTATGTGTTGAACTTCAGTCACTTCTTAGTAAACTGCTAGCTGGTTTTCTTTACTAGGATGTTGAAATGAGTATTTGGTTTAGACCGGTAAGCTTAGAGGATTGTGCCCGTTTAGATGCTGGTATGGGGGGCAAAGGCACCTTGATGCAGACCCTAGGGATTGAGATCAGCGAGATTGGCGATGACTATATGAAGGCGACTATGCCTGCCACGCCCGCCGTACATAATCCCTTAGGCATTGTCCATGGGGGCGCGAACGTTGCCTTAGCGGAAACGGTTGCCAGTTATGCGGCAAACTTTGCGGTGGATTTCGAGCAATATTATTGTGTTGGACAAGAGATTAACGCCAACCATTTACGTGCTTCACGTAATGGCGTGCTAACCGCAACGGCAAAACCCATTCATCTGGGGAAACGCAGCTCGGTATGGGAAATCTTAATCCATAATAGTGCAGGGGAGTTGACCTGTATCTCACGGATGACAGCAGCGGTAGTTAAACGCTAATGCAGATTAACCAACCTGTTTCAATGTATAAATCGATAAATAAGGTTTTAATATGGATAGTGCAATGATTTGGGAATGGGTTGGTTATTTGGCGTCTGTGGTAGTAGCTATCTCTTTGATGATGTCAAACATCAAGAAGTTACGTTGGTTGAATTTGCTTGGGGCGGCACTGTTTGTTGCTTATGGGATGGCGATACAGGCTTATCCTGTTGCAGCGGTTAACTTTTTTATTGTACTCATCGATGCTTATTATCTTGTTGTTATCTACCGTGAGCAGCTAAGCCAAAAGTAAGTTTGGAGGTTGGTTTCGATGCAAGTCCTAACCAATCTGCTTATTTTTCATACCTTTAATTTTAGTCCTCAGTGTAAAAACTCATATCTTCCATCAGTCGGGGATACCCTTTAATGGGTTTTACTCTCCAGATATTAAACAATAATACTGTCTGCACTTAAGTGATGACAGTGAGTATTTCTTAGTCTTAATCTTTAAAATAGATTATTTAAATCTGTATTAATCGTTTTATTAGATTTCATCTTTTCTCTATTCTAGCTCCATCGACAACACGTCGCCTGCCAAGGAGATAAGCCATGGCTACTATTTTCGATTTAATTGAATCTTGGATTCACACTAAAAAAGACTAAGGAGCAAGATATGAGTCAACAGTATTTAACCAGCCAGAGCGGTTCCCCTATTGCAGACGATCAAAACTCGTTGTCAGCGGGTGAGCGTGGTCCGTTACTCCTACAAGATTGGCATTTAATTGAAAAGCTTGCTCATTTTAACCGTGAGCGTATTCCTGAGCGTGTGGTACATGCTAAAGGGACTGGTGTATACGGGACTTTCACTCTGACCAAAGACTTGAGTGATTACACCATTGCTGACCATTTCAATGGTGTGGGTAAGCAAACTGAAACCTTCGTGCGTTTCTCAACCGTTGGTGGTGAAATGGGCTCTGCCGATGCCGAGCGTGACCCACGTGGTTTTGGTCTGCGCTTCTATACCGCTCGTGGTAATCACGACATTGTGGGTAACAACACGCCGACTTTCTTCCTGCGTGATGGCATTAAGTTCCCGGATTTTATCCATACTCAAAAGCGCAACCCATTGACTAACCTTAAAGATCCACAAGCGATGTGGGACTTCTGGTCATTAAACCCTGAAGCCATGCATCAGGTGACGATTTTGATGTCAGACCGTGGTATTCCGGCAAACTATCGCCAAATGCACGGCTATGGCTCGCATACTTTCTCGTTCTGGAATGCTAAAGGCGAGCGTTTCTGGGTGAAGTTTCACTTTAAATCGCAGCAAGGCGTAGTGAACTTAACCAACGAACAGGCTGATAAGTTAAAAGGGATTGACCCTGATTCATCGCAACGCGATATGGTGGTGGCGATCACCGATGGCAATTTCCCGCGTTGGACAGTGAATGTGCAGATTATGCCTGAACCTGATGCCAACACTTACCATATCAACCCATTTGATTTAACTAAGGTTTGGCCACATGGTGATTACCCATTAATTGAAATCGGTGTGTTAGAGCTAAACCGTTTACCGCAAAACTACTTTGCGGAAGTCGAGCAAGTAGCCTTAGCACCGAGTAACTTAGTGCCTGGTGTAGGCGCATCACCAGATAAAATGTTACAGGCACGTTTGTTCGCCTATGCTGATGCCCAGCGTTACCGTATTGGGGCGAACTACAACCAGTTACCGGTAAACTGCCCACATGCGGCTAAAGCCAATCATCATCAACGTGCTGGCGCAATGGCGGGAACTCAATGTCCTTACCATGGCAGTCAAACAGGTGGCGATGCTTCAGCAAACTATGGCCCTAATAGCACTGCGGGCGCCTTGGTAGAACCAGCAAACTTTGCTGAGCCACCACTGCGTTTAGATGGCGAAGCGGCGCGTTACAGCCGATACAATCAGGATGATTACACCCAAGCCGGTAATTTGTACCGCATCTTCAGCGAAGATGAAAAAGCCCGCTTAGTGGAAACCATTTCAGGCTCACTGCGTCAAGCGAGTTTAGATGTACAGCAACGTATGCTGGCACATTTCCAAAAAGCTGATGCTGATTACGGTCAACGGATCCAAACCGCATTAGGGCTATAAGTTAATCTACTAACCCATAGCAAAGGCCTGTGATATCACAGGCCTTTTAATTATTTAAAATTCAATTGATTAGTTGAATTAATAGATTAAGGTTGCGACCCCAAGTAGGGCAAACAAAATCGCGCAGCCCCTGTGGATCCACTTCATCGGTAATTTTTCGGCACTAAAATGCCCCGCAATCACCACTGGTACGTTCGCCAGCAACATACCCAAAGTGGTACCTGCAACCACCATGGCTAAGGCATCGTATTTCGCGGCTAACACGACAGTCGCGATCTGGGTTTTATCGCCCATTTCGGCAATAAAGAACAGAATAAAGGTTGCGACAAAGGGACCCATTTTATAGAAACGGCTTTCTTCAGCGTCCACTTTATCGGGGATTAACACCCAAAGGGCAATCGCGAAGAAGGAGGCGGCAACCAAGTAACGCGCTACATCAGGACTCACCCAGTTAATGGCCCATTGTCCAAGCCATGCGGCGGCAAAATGGTTAAACAGGGTTGAGAGTAAAATCCCCATAATGATCGCGGTTTTATTTTTAAATCTTGCAGCGAGTAAGAGGGCAAGCAGTTGAGTTTTATCGCCAATCTCGGCGATAGCAACCGTAAAGGTTGAGGCGAGTAACGCTTCCAAGTGTGATCCTTTTAGGGGTGGTTTTTGACATAAGCACAATAGACCGTCCACCCCTAGGTGCGGTTATTGTGCTCAGGTCTTGCAAGACAAATCGATGATTTGCTGTGAACACCATGGCATGTGGCCAAGTATGTTGATGCTCACCCTAGATATTGATGACTCAAAATCCAGTTAGCTACTCCCCCGAAGCGAGGTGGGCATTATACCCAAGTCGCGATCCGTTTCAAGGTTAAACTTATCAAGATTAAAAGCATAAAATCTGGCAGGTGCCAAAAAAATACCGATTCACATTCTGTAATTCATTGAATTGTAATAATTTAATTTTTGACAACGTTGTCTTTTGTTGTTAGTTTAGCCGCATCTCAGTCTTTGAGTTACATCCTGTTAACTTAATCAATTGAGATCCACCGTATTGGGCAAACTAATTGAAAAATTAGGACGCAAAGCCTCCGGTCTAAGGTTGTAAAAGGATGTTAACTAAGATAGCGGGGTTGCTGTAGAATTCAGCGAATATATTGAATTCTTTAAAAAATAAACGGCTTTGCTTAATGCTGTTTTGCCTAAATACCACTTTTATACCAATGCCAATCTTTTATTGAATGGCCCCTACGGAGTACATTAAAGTGGAACATCTGACTGCTTTTTCTCAATCAACTGTCCCTAAATTTGCAATTCCTAAGCTTACTCAGTTAAGCCTAGTTGCATTAGCCTTGACTGCCGGAAGTTCGTTGCTGAGCCAAACGGCATCGGCTCATGGTTATGTTATATCACCAGAGTCTCGCTCCTACGCCTGTAAAACGGGCAGCAACGTCAACTGTGGCGCCATTCAGTGGGAGCCGCAAAGTGTTGAAGGTCCTTCTGGATTCCCTGAGTCTGGCCCTGCTGACGGTAAAATTGCTAGTGCGGCAAATGGGGCATTTTCTCCTTTGGATGAACAGAGCCCAAGTCGTTGGTCTAAGCGCGATATCAAAGCGGGTTGGAATGACTTTTCTTGGCAGTTTACTGCTAACCACGTTACCCGCAATTGGCGTTACTATTTAACTCGTCAAGGCTGGGATCAAAATCAAGCTCTGAGCCGCGCAAGCTTTGACTTAGCCCCCTTCTGTGTGATCGACGGTGGCATGGTGCAACCGCCAAAGCTAGTGACTCATAATTGTTATGTGCCTGAAGATAGAACGGGTTATCACGTTATCTTGGCCGTGTGGGAAGTGGGTGACACCACCAACAGCTTCTACAATGCCATCGATGTAAACTTGAGCTCAGGCGCTGTGGTGCCGGGCGAGTGGACCGATATTGGTGATATTAATCCGTCACTCGATCTTAAGGCGGGTGATAAGGTAATGACACGGGTGTTTGATGCTAATGGTGAACAAAGTGCTAAGCAAACCCAAATTACTATTGCCGATGCCACCCAAGGTGCTAAGCAAAATTGGCCATTCCTTTTAGCTAGCGCGATTAATGCTCAGCAGCCACAACTTAAAGCTGGGCAGAAGAATGCGGCTGGTGTGATTTCACCTGTATATGGCAAAAATGAGATTTTTGCCGCGCCTAAGTCGGGCTTAGAGCGAGTGGAAGTGAGCTTTGATATTGCGCCAGCACCGGGAAATCAGCTTAATGTCACCTCCTTGGCCGATGATTACACCATTGTTGATGGTGCGGCACAGGTCAGTTTTGATGTGAGCACCAATGCGGATATGCAGGTTTCGGCCTATTTATTTAGCCACGATGGCACCGCAGCAGGTTATGTGACGCAGGCGGTAAACAATACCAGCGCGAGTTTTGTGTTGGATGTCGTTGCCCCTAAGGCAGGACATTATCATTTACAAGTGAAAGCCGAGCCTAAACAAGGTGAAGTTATCCAGCAAAACTTTGATCTTTTCCTAAAAGATCAAGCCACTGCACCGGATGCTGACTTTATCTTCCCTGAGGGGATAAAAAGCTATGCTGCGGGCACTAAAGTGCTACAACCTAAAACTGGTAAAGTCTATCAATGTAAACCTTGGCCCTACAGTGGCTATTGTGTGCAATGGTCACCAACTGCAACGGGTTTTGAACCAGGCGTAGGTAGCTCTTGGACCATGGCTTGGACTGAGCTGTAATTTAACATTTTGAGTGATTGTTAAATTCAACGGAATGGACTTAAGCATATGGAAGGTGTTTAAGTCCATTATCAGCGCGTTTGTGATGTTGCAAAGGCCAAATTAACCTTACGATGATTTTAATCGCGCATTTGGCGTATTTTCACAAAGGTAGCGATTTTGTTGGTTTGTATGTTTTCGTTTATCACTGCGCTATTGAGTTGTTACCATTAGGCGCGCCTTCTATCTTTGTTCACAACTGGCTTGCCCACTGGGATTGGCTCTGTTAATGTCCCTAGCTATCTTCTATTACGCGCGTTGTCGCTGTTTTGCTAAGGCAATCACGGTTGAAATTAATGTCACTTTTCTGCAAACGATTTAGTTAGCCTCAATGGCTACTGGGTTGAAATATTCAAAAGCTATTGGGGCCAATTGATCTGCTCTATTGAGATCGGATTGGATGCTTTAAGTTTAGTGACGCTTTTCGTTTGAGATTGCTGTTGGCTTAATCACAGAGTGCGCAAGGCTTTATCCTTCAAATCTACTCAAAAACCTTAAAAAAATAATTAATACTTGAACAGGATAATTGTGTGAATTCAAAAATGTTAGGCTCGATAGCCATCGTCGCGGGAACCGCCATTGGCGCGGGAATGTTAGCCTTACCCTTAGCCACGGCTGCGTTAGGTATGATCCCCGCTATTTTATTGATGGTGGTTATTTGGGGGCTGTCAGCCTATACCTCATTGTTAATGCTTGAGATTAACCTTCGTTCTGGTGTGGGCGATAATGTCCATGCGATTACTGGCAAATTACTCGGTAAGAAAGGCCAAATGGTGCAAGGCGCATCGTTCCTTAGCTTACTCTTTGCCTTAACGGCGGCGTATCTAACAGGAGGCTCATCGCTATTAGTGCTCAAAGCGCAAAATATGTTTGATATCGTGTTAGATAACCAACTTGCGGTGGTGTTATTCACCTTAGTACTGGGCGGGTTTGCGGCATTAGGCGTGGCTTGGGTCGATAAAGTGTCGCGCTTTTTGTTTTCATTGATGATTTTATTGCTGATTGTTGTCGTGCTGTTTTTATTACCTGAAGTCAGTATTTCCAGTATGGCAACCAATGCGATAGCGCAATCCTTGACCAGCAGTTGGATGGCTGCGATCCCTGTGGTATTTACCTCCTTTGGTTTTCACGTGTGTATTGCAACCTTAGTGCGTTATTTAGACGGTGATGCCGCCTCGCTGCGTAAGGTATTGTTAATAGGTTCAACGATTCCGCTTGCCTGTTATATCTTTTGGTTGTTGGTGACCTTAGGCACTGTGGGGGGCAATGAAATCAGTGGCTTTAATGGTTCTTTGCCTGCGCTTATCAGTGCGTTACAAGAGATTGCACACACGCCTTGGATCAGTAAATGTATTTCGCTATTCGCGGATTTAGCTTTAATTACCTCTTTCCTCGGGGTGACCTTAAGTTTGTATGATTTTGTGGCAGAACTCACCCGCGCTAAGAAAACCTTCTTTGGGCGGACGCAAACTTGGTTATTAACCTTTGTGCCGCCATTGTTATGCGCGCTCTATGTGCCCGAAGGCTTTGTTGCCGTATTAGGCTTTGCTGCGGTGCCGTTGGTGGTGATGATTATTTTTCTGCCGATTGTGATGGCGCTACGTCAACGTCAAGCCGTGCCCCAAGGATACCAAGTGTCAGGCGGAACATTTGCCCTTGGACTTGCTGGTCTGTTGGGAGCAATCATTATTGGTGCTCAGCTATTTGTCGCACTTTAAACTGCGGCAATTGAGTGCATTTAAACTTGTAGTGCTTAGTTAATGTATTTGCTTTGTAAGCGAATTTTTCTGAGTCTGTTATAAAGTGCGTACGATATGCTAAAGTCAGGCTCTGTGCCTGACTTTTTACTTTCTGGCTGTCGGGTAAGTGATTCACATCATACGTAGAAATAGCCTCGCAAGCGCACGGCTTTCTTTATCAAAACGGACTTAAGACAATGAAAAAATGGTTACTCTCAGTTGCTGTGGCGGCGAGTTTTGCTTCCCATGCTGACGAAGGTATGTGGCAGCCCCATCAATTGCCCGCAATGGCCGATGAACTCAAAGCGAAAGGCTTAGAAATTGATGCTAAATCAATCTCTAAACTTACCGAATTCCCGATGAATGCCGTGATAAGCCTTGGTGGCTGTACGGCATCTTTTGTATCACCCAAAGGCTTAGTGGTGACTAACCATCACTGTGCCTATGGTTCGATTCAATACAATTCCACTCCTGAGAAAAATCTCCTTCAGGACGGTTTTTTAGCTAAAACCTTTGCCGATGAATTACCCGCAGCCCCAGGCTCACGGGTATATGTGACTGAAGATGTGACTAATGTTACTGAGCGCGTTAAAGCTGGGCTAGAAAACAAAACGGGCCGTGAGTTTTATCAAGGGATTGAAAACCAAGAGAAAGCTCTCGTTGCCGAGTGTGAAAAAGACGAAGGCTATCGTTGCCAGGTGTATAGCTTCCACGGTGGCTTGGAATACTATCTGGTTAAACAGCTAGAAATCCGCGACGTGCGTTTAGTCTACAATCCTGCGGGCAGCGTTGGTAAATACGGTGGCGATATCGATAACTGGATGTGGCCACGTCATACGGGCGACTATTCTTTCTACCGCGCCTATGTGTCTAAAAATGGTAAACCCGCAGAGTTTAGCGCTGACAACGTGCCCTACGAGCCAAAGAGCTTCTTAAAAGTCTCTGCTAAAGGCGTGAGTGAAGGTGACTTTGTGATGGTAGCGGGTTACCCCGGCCGCACAAATCGTTATCGCACCGCGACTGAAGTTCAAAATGAGTTTGAGTGGGCTTATCCCGAAGGCAAAATGCTGCGTGAGCGCTTTATTGAAATCATTAAAGCAACTGCGCCAGAGGGCAGTGACGAGCGGATTAAGTATGAGAGCCAAATTGCGGGCTTAGCAAACTATGCTAAAAACTTCACTTCGATGATCGAGTTCTACGGCAAATCGACTATGTTGGCCGACCGTAAAGCCCTTGAAGCTAAACTGGCTGAGTGGATCGCTAAAGACAGCAGCCGTGAGGCTAAATACGGTAAAACCTTAGCCGAATTAGATGCCTTGATTGCTAAGAGCAAAGCGCACCAAGAACGGGATATGATTTTAAGCTACATCAGTAGCACCACTATGTTACCAACGGCGACGAATCTGTACCGTTTAGCCCATGAAAAGCAACTGCCTGATATGCAGCGTGAACCAGGCTTCCAAGACCGTGATATGACTCGCTTTAAGGCAAGCATGGAACGTATTGATCGCCGTTATGCCGCGAGTGTCGATAAGGCCGTACTCTTAGATATGCTAAAACGTTATGCCGCGTTACCTGAAGCGCAGCGTTTACCTGCGATGGATAAAGCCTTTGGTATCGATAACAAGGTTAACGAAGCTAAGCTTGCTAAAACCTTAGATAAAATGTACGCCAAAACCGAACTCGGTAATAAAGATGTGCGTTTAGCTTGGATGGAAAAATCCGTCGACGATTTTAAAGCCTCTAAGGATCCTTTTATTCAATTTGCGGTGGCCATGTATGACACCAATATGAGCGAAGAGAAGAAAGAAAAAGAATTAGACGGCGAGATGATGAAAATACGTCCGCAATATATGGATGCCATCATTGCCTATAACCTTGAGCAGGGTAAGCCCGTTTACGCCGATGCGAACTCTAGCCTGCGTGTTACGGTTGGCCATGTAAAAGGTTATTCGCCAAAAGATGGTTTAGTGGCTGTGCCATTCACTCGCCTCGAAGGCATAGTGCAAAAGGACACGGGTATTGATCCATTCGATGCACCGAAAAAGCAGTTAGAGCTTATTAAACAGAAGCAATACGGTGATTTCTATATGAAATCCATCGATTCTGTGCCTGTAAACTTCCTGTCGACCTTAGATACCACCGGTGGTAACTCAGGTTCTCCTACCTTAAACGGCCGTGCCGAATTAGTGGGTCTGCTGTTCGATGGTGTATATGAAAGCATTATCGGTGGTTGGGCATTTGATAATGAAATTAACCGCTCTATTCATGTCGATAGCCGTTATATGTTGTGGGTAATGAAATATTTGGATGGTGCCGACAATCTCTTGGCTGAGATGGAAATCGTTAAATAATCCATTGCCGGATTAGCGTCACTGCGGTCAAAGCAAGACAATAAAAAGCGATAAACCCATAGGGCTTATCGCTTTTTCATTTTGAGATGATAAAACGACCCAATGCCTGCGTATGGTCAAAAGCGGTTTGGGATCGATATTCATTAGGTTGAGTTGCACACGCCCTAGTGCTCGCTAAATATCAAGCCATACTGGCTTTCGTTGCATTCACTCAACGAGACAGTAAATAGAAACTAAAATTGATACTGGCTTAGGGTTTCTATTAGGGACTAATTCAGCAGTATCCTGTTTGAATTTAGCCCTAAATGTCTTGTGGTGTAGCGCTGATGTATTCACCTAAAGTGATCTATAAGATAAGAAGACCTCTGCAGCTTTGGTGGCACAAAAAATAGTGTGCCACTTCACCCTTAGCAGATTATCAGTTCTTAAAGATTTGGACAGAATCATCTATCTCTGCGGGTTCTTCCTGCATAACGGGTGGGTTGGCGATATGGTCGTCTAAATTATCACTCAGCATTTCACGGTATTCTGCGCTAAACCAGTCGAGTGCATTGTCTTTTTCTGCACCTAAATCGGCTGATTTAATCGCCGCTTCAAAAGCATTAAAACGGGCCGCCGCAAAACGCAGGGCGGTACCTACTTTGCCTACATCACCTTCTTGCTGGCTTAGCTGATTGGCTAAGGCAATAAATTGATCGGCAAGTTCAAAAATAGTGGTGTTGCTCGTGTCTGTCATAGCGCTTACTCAAAATAATTTATTGGTGGGCGATTCTATCCTAATTTCTATGGGAAAGAATCGCTAACTCTTAACTATTGGGATCTAAGTCTGTTGTGACGGTTCCCGTTCTTGAATCGTAATAAATGGATAATTTATCGTTAGCCCGATAAAAATATCGGCATTGATTAGGGTTGAGATAACTGGCTTTATAGTCTGTTTCGGTGGCATCAATATTGAGTCTTGAGACGCTCGGCTGCGCATTTTGGAATAACACTTCCCATACAGAGACACAGTCTTCCACATTATCTAATGAAGGTGATGCCTCATTGCCGTAAATATAGTGCTGGGCAGGCCAACCGTTAGCATTAAAGTCCACTTGTTCAGATTGTGCAGTGCCAAATACGGGCAAATCTTCCTTGGGGCCTGAACCCACTTTCACTGCCCAAACTGAACGCGCTAAATTTAAACCGGATTTAAATCCTGCGCCTGCGGCTTTGACTGTAGCTATCTGCGCATCTTGCTGCACATTGATAAACTTGGGCAAAGCCACAACGGCTAAAATTCCAAGCACAATAATCACTACAACGAGTTCAATTAAGGTAAAGCCTGCGGATTGTGGACTTGAGCCTTGTAAGCGGTCGCGGATCATTTATCTGAATGAATAGGGGATAAGTGCCGACACTATAGCACTTAATTGGTGGCATTTTAACTTGAACTATCAGCAGTTCTGGCGAATTAATCGCACAGTGAGCTTGTCATGGTTGCTTATCACTTTTAAGCTAACAGCATTGTAACTTAAGTAAGAGAAACTGATTTTGGCGACTTGGCAAGCATTTATCGACCATCAACGTACGCAGCCTTACTATCAACAGCTGATCGCATTTGTGAATCAACAGCGAGAAGCGGGCAAAGTGATTTATCCTCCGAAAGAGGATGTGTTTAATGCATTCAAAACAACGCCGCTCGAGCAAGTGCGTGTAGTGTTAATTGGTCAAGATCCCTACCATGGCCCCAATCAAGCCCATGGTTTATGTTTCTCAGTGAAACGAGGGGTTAAACCGCCGCCTTCGCTTGCCAATATGTATAAAGAATTGGTTAACGATATTCCGGGATTCCATATTCCCAACCATGGAGATTTAACGGCCTGGGCTGAACAGGGGATTTTGATGCTTAATACTGTCCTCACGGTAGAACAGGGGCAAGCGCACTCCCATGCCAATGCGGGCTGGGAAATTTTTACGACGGAAGCGTTAAAGCTGCTTAATGCGCAGCAACGTCCAATTATCTTCGTGCTGTGGGGGAGCCATGCCATCAAAAAAGGTGCAGTGATTAACGCGCCACAACACCAAATTCTATCGGGACCACATCCATCACCTTTATCGGCGTATCGTGGTTTTTTTGGTTGTGGGCATTTTTCAAAAGTGAATCAACTACTGATGGCTCGGGGCGAAGTGCCGATTCAATGGCAGGTTTAAGTTCCATGTTGTAAAGAACGTTAAAAATAAAAAGGCCTTGCTAAGCAAGGCCTTTTTATTGGTTTATCGCTGCCAATTAGTGGTTGCGGTCAACGGAGATTTTTGCCAGCGAAATTAATGCGGTTTTGAAATCACTATCGGGTAATACCGCCAATGCTGCAATCGCCTTATTGGATTCCTCAATGGCCTTTTGCTGGGTATAAGTGAGCGCGCCGCAATGATGCAGAGCGGCAACTATCTTCTCAATAGCATGGGTGCCATCACCTTGCTCAATCGCTTGACGAATGAGTTGCTGCTCTTCTTCTGTGCCATGGGCAATGGCATAGATCAGCGGTAAGGTCGGCTTGCCTTCGGCGAGGTCATCACCGATGTTTTTACCTAACTCTTCACTGTCGGCGGTGTAGTCGAGCAAATCGTCGGTCAATTGGAAGGCTGTGCCTAAATACTTACCATAATCGCCCAACGCCGTTTCTTGTTCAGGTGTGGCGCCCGCTAATACAGCGGCAAGTAAGGTTGCGGCTTCGAATAGCTTTGCAGTCTTACAGTAAATCACCCGCATATAGCTTTCTTCGGTAGTATCTGGGTCATTACAGTTCATTAGCTGTAATACTTCGCCCTCAGCTAATACGTTGGTGGTATCGGCTAGTACCCGTAATACTCGCATGTTGTCGAGTTCAGTCATCATTTGGAATGAACGGGTATAAAGGAAGTCACCCACTAATACACTGGCGCTATTACCAAACAGCGCGTTGGCGGTTTCGCGGCCGCGTCTGAGGGTCGATTCATCGACCACATCATCGTGCAGTAATGAAGCGGTATGAATAAATTCAATAATCGCGGCAAGCTTAAGGTGGGCTTCACCTTGATAGTCGACGGCGCGAGCGGCGAGGACGGACAGTAAAGGACGAAGACGTTTACCACCACCATTGATAATGTAGAAACCTAGCTGGTTGATCAGGGCGACATCTGACTCCAGCTGTTTATAGATCAGCTGATTGACTGCTTGCATATCAGTGTCAGCCAGTTGACGAATAGCGTTTAAATCCATAATAGACTCTGGTTGTGGGGCCATTACGTACCCGGCCTGTATTTTAGGCTCACGTGTTATATAGAATGAATTTTACCTAAAATTCTGACATATGACAGTACTCACACTACTAATGTGCGAGTTATTCCGGCCTTTTTTTATTCTTTCCTAATTAGGGCTTGCCAGATAAGGATTCTTCGCGTAAACTCCGCGCCCATTGTCAATAAAGTTTTTGTAGCATCCTGCCCCCAAGAATGTGGGCCAGCATGTTAGGAATATCGGAGTAAAATAGCTATGTACGCTGTTTTTCAAAGTGGTGGTAAACAACACCGTGTAGCCCCTGGCCACACAGTTCGTTTAGAAAAATTAGAAGTTGCTACTGGTTCAACTGTTGAATTCGATCAAGTTTTACTGATCGCTGACGGTGAAAAAGTGCACGTTGGTGCTCCTTTAGTGGCTGGCGGTAAAGTCGTTGCTGAAGTAGTAAGTCATGGTCGTGGCGAGAAAGTAACTATTGTTAAGTTCCGTCGTCGTAAGCACCACGACAAGAAGTTGGGCCACCGTCAGTGGTTCACCGAAGTTAAAATTACTGCTATCAACGCATAATAGGAGTCTAACTCATGGCACATAAAAAAGCTGGCGGTTCTACTCGTAACGGCCGTGATTCAGAAAGTAAACGTCTAGGTGTTAAGCGCTTTGGCGGTGAATCAGTTCTAGCTGGTAACATTATCGTTCGTCAACGTGGTACTAAATTCCACGCTGGTGTAAACGTGGGTATTGGTCGCGACCACACTCTGTTTGCTCTGACCGACGGTAAAGTAAAATTCGAAGTTAAAGGTCCTAATAACCGTAAGTTTATTAGCATCGAAGCTTAATTTTCGAGTCTAGCTTATACTGTAAAGCCCCGCCTTTGGTGGGGCTTTCTGTTTTTTGTGCTTCTACTTACCTACGTTTCTGGAGCGATTTGATAAATCTTTATCAAATTAAGGGCGTTGACTGGTAAGATTGGGAGCAAGTATCTCGAGTTTTTTGGCGACCGATGAAGTTAAACGGTATAATTCCTTCATTCAGTGATGCCAGGAGTAAGTATGAAGTTTGTCGATGAGGCAGTAATTAGGGTCGAAGCAGGCGACGGCGGTAGCGGTTGCGTGAGTTTCAGACGCGAAAAATATATCCCTGATGGTGGTCCTGATGGTGGTGATGGTGGTGACGGCGGCAGTGTGTATCTGGAGGCCGACGAAAACTTCAACACCTTGATTGAATATCGTTTTGAACGTTTCCACATGGCTGAACGCGGTGAAAACGGTCGTGGCCGTGATTGTACCGGCCATAGCGGTAAAGATTTGATTTTAAAAGTACCTGTGGGTACTCGTGCTATTGATCATGACACCGAGGAAGTGCTTGGTGATTTAACTACCCATGGCCAGAAGTTATTAGTGGCAAAAGGTGGTTTCCATGGTTTAGGCAATACTCGCTTTAAGAGCAGTACAAACCGTGCGCCACGCCAGAAAACCTTAGGTACACCGGGTGAAGTGCGTAGCTTAAAATTAGAACTGCTATTGTTAGCCGATGTTGGCTTGCTTGGTATGCCTAATGCGGGTAAATCGACCTTTATTCGTGCAGTGTCTCGTGCGACACCTAAGGTTGCGGATTATCCCTTTACGACATTAGTGCCTAACCTCGGTGTGGTTAACCCACGTCCAGGCCAAAGCTATGTGATCGCAGATATTCCTGGTTTGATCGAAGGCGCGGCAGAAGGTGCGGGTCTGGGTATTCGCTTCTTAAAGCATTTAGAACGTTGCCGTATTCTGTTACATATCATCGATATCGAGCCAATTGATGGCACAGATCCTGTCGACTCTGCCCGTGCAATCGTCGGTGAGCTTGAAAAGTATTCGCCAAAACTGGCAAGCAAACCTCGTTGGTTAGTCTTCAATAAGGCCGATCTACTGCTCGAAGACGAGCTAAAAGAAAAGGTTGACAGAGTTGTTAAAGAGCTTGGTTGGGAAGGTGAGGTTTACACTATTTCCGCCTATGGCCGCGATGGTACTAAGGAATTAGCGACTAAGCTGTGGGATTTCATCCAAAGTCTTCCTCCTGAAGATAAAGATGCAAATCCAGACGATGAAGTCGAATTCAAGTGGGATAATTATCATCAAGCTAACATTGAGTCCGTCAATGAAGATTATGATGATGACTTCGACGATGACTTTGATGATGATGACTACGATGTTGAAGTCATCTACCAAAGATAATATCCATATCTAAGTTTTGAGAGTTTCGTGTACGCAGATACTCAAAATGATATTACTCGGCAAGTTGTGCGGGTTGCACAACTCTTGCTGGCCTACGGTGCTGAATCTGATTTAGTTGAAGAAATCAGCCAGCGCCTAGGTCAGGCCTTAGGCTTAGCAAGTATCGAGCTTTCTATTTCCTCCAATTCCCTCGTGTTAACGAGTTTAGTTCATGGTCGCTGTATCACGACAACGCGTCGGATCCGTGAGCATGGCATTAACATGACCATAGTGTGTGAGTTACAACGTATTTGTTTACTTGCAGAAAAAGGCCTCTATGGCCCCAATGAAGTGCGCAAACGTTTAGCCCGCATCGAGCCTAAGACCTATCCTCCTTATCTTGTTATATTGATGATAGGCTTATCCTGCGCGAGTTTTTGTCACCTCTTTAATGGTGATGTCGCGGCTTCAATCATTACCTTTTTCGCCTCTGCGGTGGGAATGTCGGTGCGCCTTGCGATTGCAAAGCGGCATTTTAATTTGCTGGTGAATTTTGCGGTGACGGCATTTGTCACTAGCATGTTGGCGCAGACGGGTTATGTATTCAACTTGAGTGAGACTCCGCAGGCGGCTATGGCGGCCAGTGTATTAATGCTGGTGCCGGGATTCCCAATGATCAATGCGATTTCTGATATGGTTAAGGGGCATATGAACGTGGGCATTTCCCGTTGGGGACATGCAACATTACTGACGGTTTCTTCGGTCATTGGGATTACAATCGCAATGCAACTTGGTGGTATTTTTCTGTGATGGAATTACTGACTATTTTGCTACACGATGCCTTTTTCTCAGCGATCCCTGCCATCGGCTTTGCCATGGTATTTAATGTACCTAAACGCTTTTTAGTCTACTGTGCATTAGCTGGCGCAATTGGTCATAGCTCTCGCACACTTATGCTGCAATTTGGCTTACCCATTGAGTGGGCGACCTTTGCCGCGGCGGCCTTAGTGGGCACTATTACTATCGGGTTTGCAAAGCGTCATTTAGCGCCGCCGTTGATGTATGCAGTTGCTGCCATTATCCCCATGATCCCAGGTACTTATGCATTCAATACTGTGATTGCCTTAGTGCAACTCACGGCACAATCGCAGGTAAGCCAAGAGCTGACAGGCCAAGTGATTAGTAATGGGTTAAAAACAGTCTTTATTCTAGGGGCACTATCGGTTGGTTTAGCCTTGCCGAGTTTGTTGTACTTTAGAACCCGTCCAGTTATTAAATAAAAACAATTCCACAGGAGTGACCATGCGCATTGCTATGATAGCCGCGATGGCAAACAATCGAGTCATCGGAAAAGACAATAAAATGCCATGGCATCTACCCGAAGATTTACGCCATTTTAAAGCCATGACCTTAGGTAAGCCAGTTGTGATGGGCCGTAAAACCTTTGAATCAATCGGTCGACCTTTACCTGGGCGTCATAATATTGTGATTTCTCGCCAAGCGGATTTATTGATCGAGGGTGTAACCTGTGTCACATCATTTGAAGCTGCCAAAGAGGCGGCTGGCGATTGTGAAGAGTTGGTGGTCATTGGCGGTGGACAATTGTATCAACAGCTATTACCCCAAGCCGATAGGCTCTATCTAACTCAAATTAACTTAGACGTTGAAGGTGATACCTTTTTCCCTGCTTGGAAAAATGATGAGTGGCAAGAAACCGAATCCGTAGCGGCTATAAATGCTGATGGGCTGGAATATCGCTTTATCAATTTGGCAAAAAAATGTTAAATTATGTCGTTATGTTGTGTACCCTGTGCGTATGGATTGTCAATATGTCGAAGGTATTATACCGGTTAGGCGCCAGTAGGCTGAGATAACTGTGTTATCGAGAGCTATCTGAACCTGAGAGGTTAATTATCGTTAGAGATAGACGCAGACCATACAAACCATAAAAAAATTATAAGAAAGTATTAAGGAGTATCGGATGCGTCTAATGCCTGTAGCCTTGGCTGCACTAATCGGATTTAGCTATGTTTCTGTGCCAACCTCGGCTAAAGCGACTGAAGCAGATCCGCTTGTTGCGAGTATTTGTGATTACGTTAAAGCAAACGATAAAAACCGCTTACGTAAAAAATTAAAAGAAAGTCGTGTTAAATTGCGCCAAGTTTACAGCGGAATTAGTTGTGACGGCCAAAGCTTACTACGTACCGCCTATGCCGTGAATGCGAATGATGCGGGTGAGTTTGTTGCTAAGCGGTTATCCGCCAACGAGCTAAGCGTACCAGAAGCGGATGGCATGACTATCCAAGCTTGGGCTGAGGCAAATGGTCATAGTGCCAGTCCTATCACTGCAGCGGTTAAAGAGCGTTTAGGTGCAGGCGCTGGCGGTGAAGAAGAGTAATAGCCTGTTTGATCATTTTCTCGCGTGCTTTTACATAGGCAAAGAATAACCCATAAAAAATGCCGAACTCAGTTCGGCATTTTTTATGGGTGTCGTTTAGGCCGTTTTTACCGAATATTGAGCTGAGTTCCGAAATTGCATTTATAGCATTTGGCTGCGGTATAGCCTGATAACCGAGTACAAGGGAAAGCGCAAGCCAAAGAAAAGGGCCGCGACAGCGACCCTATTTATACCTGAGTGTTTGCTTACACTCTAAATTCACCGACAGAAGCTTGTAGCTCTTCGGCAAGCTTAGCCACCTGGTGGCTTGATTGGGCGGTTTGATCTGCGCCAATCGCGGTCTCTTCCGAAATTGCTGCAATATGTTCTAGTTTTTCAGACACTTGTTGGCTTACTAAATTTTGTTCCTGCGCGGCGTGGGCAATATGAGTGCCTGCATCATAGGCTTTATGCACCGACTGGCTGATGGTCTCTAGGGCAAGGTTGGCTTGTTCTGTTTTTGCTACGCAGGCATTGGCTTGGGCACGGCCCATATCCATCGCAGCCACTGCTTGCTGTGCCCCTTGCTGTAGTACCTCAATCATTTGTTGAATTTCACGGGTCGAGACTTGGGTTCTTGATGCTAGGCTTCTTACTTCGTCGGCGACGACCGCAAAGCCACGGCCTTGTTCACCCGCCCGCGCGGCTTCAATGGCCGCGTTCAATGCCAATAGGTTCGTCTGTTCGGCAATGCCGCGGATCACATCCAAAATCGAGCCAATTGAGGCGCTATCCGATTGGACCTTGTTAATCACTTGGCCCGCTTTAGCCACTTCTTCCGCTAAGGCCAGAATAGTGTGTTTATTTTCCTCGGCAATAGCACGCATATGCTTAGCTTCTTGATCAGCTTGTTTAATTTGTGCGAGTGCATCATCGGCACTCATCGACACTTGTTGCGCGCTGGAGCTTAATTCTGTCGTTGCAGTAGCCACTTGATCGACTTGATTCTTTTGTTCTTGGATACCCGTGGTGGTTTGTGCGGTGATTGCAGAGGTCTGTTCAGCTGCGGCGGCAAGCTGGTTTGAACGATCTAAAATACCCGCAATTAAGCCGCGTAAACTATCGACCAAGCGATTACAGTTTTTGGCAAGTTCAGCAAACTCATCGTGACCTGAATCATCTAATTTATGGGTTAAATTACCTGAAGCGAGCACATTCAGCGCATTGTTTACTTGGTTCAGCGAGCGTTTTAGGGGCGTGACTACGGCAAAGCTGATAATAACGGCGACAACAATTGCGATAAGCACCACAATCATAGTGCGGATACTGGCTGCATCAATTTGAGCAATGGTTTCTTGGCTGATTTGTGCCGCAACCGCTTCGATATTATTGCTCACTTCTTCCATGTTACGATCGATGATTTTAGCGTCTTTCTCAATAATGCTGAGTTGATTCGATGCTGCCAGTGCGTGGTTCAGCTGGCTCGCTTTGAGTTGCACCATAGAATCTGAGCCTTCGAGGAGTGCCAGTACTTTTTTAATATCTTGGTTAATCGATTCTAAGGTATCAGCTTCAATAATACCCTGCGCATGGCGGTTAACGTATTCGAGCTTATTTTTGCTTTCGCTAAGAATGTAATCAAGTTCCTTGGAAATGAGTTCGTGTTTACTCATTTCTTCGTTTGTCACCAAATCAGCAATGGTGGTGATGATATTCCCCATGCTGCTATCAATTGCACTGGCTGAAGCTGCAAGACTCTGGGCATCAGGGTTTTGGCTATTTTCTAAATCGATAATATCGAGCAGTACCGATGAGGCATCATCAGCGGCATTTTCGAGTTTCTTTTTTAAATTGATAAGCTGTTCTTGTTTGCTTAACGCGGCTTCTCGCTCGGTAAGCATGGCCAAACTATCCCGCTCAAAGGTAGAAAAGCTTGTATTTAATTGAGAAATCAATGATGACAAGTTGTTTTGCTTTTGAACAAGCTGGTTGAGATTGCTGATCTCATTTTTAAACTGGGCGCTATGGTCGTTAAATACTTTACGGATATCGGGAATGAGCCGGGATTTTGGGGCATGGTAAGCGATTAATACTTGACGCTGTTGCTCACTCAGGGACTCGGTTAAATGATTGGTCGATTTTAGGGCTGGCAGGCTGAGTTCTTGCATCATCGCCGAACTATCTTTGAGGCTAATGTTTGTCAGGTAAGAGGTAAATCCTAACAACACAAGTAAAAGCGTGACTATGCTAAACCCGCCAATGACTCGGGTGGCTACATTAACTTTCATAGGATACTCCGGTTATTATTATATTATTCCGAATGAAAAGATTATTAAATTCAGGGCTTAGACGCACTGTCGTTTATCGACCAAAGTTAAGGTTAGTTTAACTCTTTTTTAACTTTTTTTGGGTAATTTTTTGGTCTTTTTCAAGATGCCATAGGGTGAGGTGTTCTCCCCAGCAACAGCCTGTATCGAGTGCTTTTAACTTAGGATCTTTCACTTTTCCCATCAATGCAGCCCAATGTCCAAACACTAATGTGTGACTTTGGCGTAACGCCGACGTAAATTCAAACCACGGGCGAAGCTGTGGATTACTGCAATTTTCTGGTGGCTGTTTACAATCAAAATCCAAATGACCATCGATATACAAATAACGCATGCGGGTCAACGCATTAATACAAAATCGCAGCCGATTTATACCAATAGCACTTGGGTCCCAACGTTCTGCGGTGTCGGTATACATTTGGCGAATGAGTGCATCGAGATAGTCATTTTGCTGTAGGGCTTGGCTAACTAGTTGGGATTCTTGCTTTAATTGTTCTAACGACCACTGCGGCGGTACGCCAGCATGGGTCATGATGACGTTATGTTCTGGCAACTCCCGCATTAAGGGTTGCTGCCTAAGCCAGTCGATAAGGCTCGAAATATCCGGTGCGTTTAATAGTGGTGTGAGGTTATCACTGGGTTTATCCCGCTTAAGTTTGCCATGCAGGGCCAGTAAATGCAGATCGTGGTTTCCGAGAACCGTTTTACCCGCATCACCTAGAGATTGAAAAAAGCGCAGTGTCGCTAATGAATCTGGGCCTCTAGCGACAAGATCACCCACCGCCCACAGTTCATCGCGGGATGGATTAAAGTCGACCTTAGCAAGTAATTTTTGGAGTTCGGCAAAACAGCCTTGGACATCACCAACAAAATAATGGGCCACAGTATCCTTTCTTAAATTAAATCAGTGTAATAAACCAGGGGTCGCTAAACGGAAGGGCTTAATGGTTGCCTTAAAACGTTCGCCAGATTCGCTGACCATACCATAAGTTCCATACATAATGCCAAGAGGCGTATCGAGTACTGTGCCACTGGTATATTGGTAGGCGGTATTGGGTGGAATGCTTGGGGTTTCGCCGACTACTCCTGCACCTTGTACTTCAGTCATTTTGCCGTTCGCATCGGTAATGATCCAGTGACGGGTTTCGAGTTTTGCGGTCTGCTCACCGAGGTTGATAATGGTGATAGTGTAGCTAAAGAGGTATTTCTGCTCCTCTGGCGAGGATTGTTGTTCAATATACTCGGTTTTGACTTCGACTCGGATAGAGTTATCCAATACGCTCATGTGAGTTCCTACAATGATATTGGGCACCTAGGTGCCCATCAAACTTAACTGCTTAAGCCTGCTTATCACATACCATATTCGCCATTGCAACATATTGTTCAACGGAGATTTGTTCTGGACGCAGGTTGTGATCGATACCTAACTGTTCGAACTCTTCATCAATTAACACTTGTTTGAGGTTATTACGCAGTGTTTTGCGGCGCATATTGAATGCCGTGGTACATAGCTGGCGTAGCACATTCACATCTTTACAGGGGAAGGGTTTTTCAGCATAGGGCAAAAGGCGCACTACGGCAGAATCCACTTTCGGTGGCGGCGCAAAGCTATGGGGTGGTACTTCGAGTACGGGGACCACTTGGCAAAAATATTGTGCCATAACCGTTAATCTGCCATAGGCTTTCGTGCCTGGACTTGCAGATAAACGCAGTACTACTTCCTTCTGCAACATAAAGTGCATGGTTTCAATCAGTTCGGCAAACTCGAACAGATGGAACATTAACGGAGTTGAAATATTGTAAGGTAAGTTACCAAAAACTTTGAGTTTTTTACCTGGGACAACCAACTGACTAAAATCAAACTGCAATGCATCGCCCTGATGAATGGTGAGCTTATCCTTAAGTACTGGGTGATGCTGCAAGCGCTCAACCAAATCGCGGTCTAACTCCACTACGGTGAGATTGTCTATCGAGGAGGCGACTGGCTCCGTTAAAGCGCCAAGGCCTGGGCCGATCTCTACCATCACATGGTCGTTATCGGGGGCGATCGCACCCACAATGCGGTTAATCACATTGTTATCAGTTAAGAAGTTTTGTCCGAAACGCTTTCTGGCCGTGTGGCCTAAATGTACTTTGCTACTCATTAATATCTAATCGTTTAGTTTTTTGAGGATAACTCAATGGCTTTATTCAAGGCGCAGACAAAACTGCCGATATCGGCTTTGCCAGTTCCCGCAAGATCGAGCGCCGTACCATGGTCAACCGAGGTACGGATATAAGGTAAACCTAAGGTAATGTTTACCGATTTGCCAAATCCTTGTGACTTTAGAACGGGTAAGCCTTGGTCATGGTACATGGCCAGTACGACATCCGCGTCCTGTAAATATTTAGGTTGGAACAGGGTATCGGCAGGGAGGGGGCCGACAATGTTCATTTGATATTCTTCACGCAGTTCATTCAGTGCCGGAATAATCACATCGATTTCTTCCCGGCCAAGATGGCCGTCTTCACCCGCATGGGGATTTAAGCCACAGACATAAATCTTAGGCGAAGCAATGGCAAACTTGCTGATAAGGTCAGCGTGTAAAATCTTGATAATATGATGTAAGCGTTGGCGTGTAATGGCTTTAGCAACATAAGCCAGTGGAATATGAGTGGTCACCAGTGCCACTTGTAAACCTTGAGTTGCTAACATCATCACTACATCGGGGCAGTTAGCCTGATGGGCAAAAAACTCGGTATGACCACTAAAGGAAATCCCTGCTTGATTGATGATCCCCTTATGCACTGGGCCGGTGACAACGGCATCAAACTCGCCACTCATGTTTTTTTCACCTGCGTAACGCAGAGTCTCAACCACATAGGTACTATTTTGCTCATCAAGTTGCCCACAAACGGCTTCAGTGACGAGCTTGAAGGGGGCGATTGTCAGCGTACCTGCTGCTTGAGGTTTTGGGGTCTGATCAGGCAAATAGGGGCGAAAGGTAACATGAAGGCCAAGTCGTTTAGCCCGGCTGGCTAATAATTCAGGATCCGCACAAACGACTAACTCAGCAGGCCAAGCCTGCTGAGCTAGTTGCACGACTAAATCGGGGCCGATACCCGCAGGTTCTCCGGGGGTAACGGCAATACGTTTAGTGGTCAATTTACCTTAACCTCGATTAGACTCAGGCTGAAAGACTTCAATGTATGCGTCGGCACGCATTTCGTCTAGCCAGTTTTGCAGTTCTTCGTTAAATTTGCGACGGAAAATCAGTTGGTGCGCACGGTTAGTATTAAATTGATCCGTGGCATCGGTTTTTCTACGCTCTTCTAACTGAGTGATATGCCAGCCGTGGGTAGTACGGAAAGGCTCACTGATCTGATCTGGGCTTAAACTATTAAGTGTCTGCGCAAATTCTGGCACATAAATACCTGGCTCTGCCCAACCTAACTCGCCCCCCTTAGTTGCTGAACCCGGATCTTCAGAGTATTGACGGGCTAAATCTTCAAATTTAGCTTCACCTGAACGAATTTGCTTCAGGAACTGTTCTAACATGGCCTTAGCGCGATCTTCCGACAGAATTGGCGATGGCTTGAGCAGGATATGACGCGCTCTCACTTCTTCAATTTCTTTGGTTTGCAAACCACGAGCATCCATAATCTTGATGATATGGAAGCCAGCACCGCTTTTAATTGGGCCGATAATATCGCCTTTTTTGGCGCCATTAATGACTTCTGCAAACAGGGTTGGCATCTCGTTGATGTTCATGTAATCCCAAATACCGCCTTCAAGTGCTTTAGGGCCAGATGAAGAGGCGATAGCGGTACGGCGGAAATCCTCACCACTCTTTAAACGTTCAAGCACGGCATTGGCGCGTTTGCTTGACGCTTCGAGTTGTTCACTGGTGGGATTATTGGGTACATCAATAAGGATATGGCCGATTTGGTATTCGACGTCCTTCATGCCTTGCTCTTGGATCAGTTTCACTAGGCCAGTGATTTCCTGTGGTGAAACTTGGATACGGCGTTGTACTTGAATACGTTGGATTTCACCTAAGGTGATTTCTTCACGTAGTTGCTCACGGTATTGGCCGAAGCTTAAGCCTTCGCTCTCAATTTTTTGCTGCATTTGCGCCACGGTCATTTTTTGTTCGCGCGCAATGTTTTCAATTGCTTGGTCTAACTGTAGGTCACCAATATGTAGACCAATGCGATCCGCCATTTGTAATTGCAGACGAGTCAAAATTAATCGCTCGATAACCTGGGTGCGCAGTGCACTGTCGGAGGGTAACGATTGATTCGCGGCCTTAGCATTGGCTTTAACCGTGTCAATCATATTGGTGATTTCACTTTCGAGCACAATACCGTCGTTGATTTGAACGGCAACACGGTCGAGTGGCTGGGGAGCTGCCATGGTTGGCTGGCTGATAGCGAGTGCAAATAAAGCAAAAATCAGATGTTTACTGGGTTTCATCCACAAAATCCTTGGCACGTTCTAAGGTCAGATTCGACGGCTTATTTAAGTTAACTTTACCATTTATATCGAAATTACAGTGAGTTGCCTAAATGTTCTTTTGTTGGTAACTCTTAAAAGATGCGTCACTCAATTCAGTTATTGGGTGAACGCACAGCTTTCATTAACTTGTTTGGACTCTCAGTCCTTGTTGAGGTTCAGCAATCTACCACAATTCTTTGCTAATTCCTCAGATAAAGCGGTTTTCTGTAGTTAAACAGACCATCATTGAGCATATCCGTTACACCTAATGGACCAGAACCACCGAGCCCTTTGATGACTAAGTTGAGGTACACACCACGCTCAAATTGCTCACGCTCATCGATAATGGCTGAGCCGATGTTGTCATCGTAGTTGGTTTTAATGCGATAGTGATAACTGAGGCGGATTGCATAACAGCATGATTCATATTGGAAACCTGTATAGGTTTCTATGCTACGACTCTCGTTGAGGTCATAGTACCAGTTGCCAACAAAATAGAGGCTGTCATTGATAGGCCAAGCTCCGCGAACACCTGCTTGGGAGATATTAACCAAATCGTTAGTGTTGGAGTTCAGTAGATCGGGTACATAACGATAGCTTAATTGCAGTAGTTTGTTGGCTTCAGGACGGAAGTCTAAGGTGACTTCGGTCTTCTTATTGTCACTGGTGTTGGTATCGTACTGAATGGCCGCGCCCAAATACCAGTCTTGGCTTAAACGAGTATCTAACTCGGCTGCCAAAACTGAAGTTGATTGATTTTGCTCAAAAATATTATCTTCATAGCCTAGCTTACTGTCTTGAAGATAGAAGATTTGTCCGAGACTGAATTTGGTCGCTTCTTGGTTATGGTCATCGAAGAAACGAGTTGTAATACCAAGGGTCACTTGGTTGGCATCGGCGATACGGTCAAGGCCAGAGAAGCGGCGATCCCGGAATAGACCAAAGTAGTCGTCCTGCAATTGGGCGGTATCGTAAATACCAATGCCCCGTTGATCCTCATAACCTACATACAGATACTGGAATTGAGGTTCGAGTGTTTGGCGATAATTTTGCTCAAATAGCTCGGTAAAACGTTCAAAGTTGATTTGTCCGTTGATACGCACCTGAGGAATGGTACGACTTACAGTGTCATCTAAGGTATCAAATTTAGTGTTATTTTTGTCCTGCCAATAGTTAGTTTGCATTAACTTTAATTGGCTCGTCAGTGAGCCTGAAGGACCATGGATTGGCAGTGTTAGGCTGGGTGCCATATGCAAACGGGTTGCTGTGTTTACATCGTCATCTTGGTGGGCAAAATTGGTCAGTTCTGAGTTAAAACCAAAGTCCAAGTTGTTCCAAAAGTCGGCGGCACGGTAGTTAAAGTTAACCTGTGGCATGACTTGGTATGGCTTTTCATCTTCGCCCAGAACTTTAATATCCTGCACCCGAGTGCTGATATCCCAATCACGTTCGAAGTAACTTACTTCGCCAATCCGTGATAATTGGTTATCGGTCGCACGGTTAACATCAGACTTTAAGTCGTTGAAATAGTTGTTATCTGAAACTTCAGTAAAGTTAGTCAATACTCGCCAGTTTTTATCGATAGCTCCCTGGTGTTGCCAGTTATACAGGTAACGATTTGGGCTGCCGCCGATCATTCGATCACTGCCTAGATATTCAAAATTCAAACGGCCATTTTGAGCTTCACCCGCGAGATAACGAAACTCAGTTTTAGTGAATAACCCGCGGTTAGTCATATAGTTTGGCGTAAATGTCAGGTCGTATTCCGGTGCAATATTCCAATAGTAGGGCGATGACACCTCAAAACCGTTGGTGGTGCTGGTGCTAAAGCTTGGATAGAGGAAGCCTGTTTTACGTTTGTCTGAAACCGGAACCGTCATATAAGGGATGTAGAACACCGGAATATCGGCCACTCGCAGCTTGGCATTCCAGATCTCGCCCCATTCTTCTTCGCTGTTGATCTTAATTTTTTCGGCTTCAAGCAACCAAGAGACGTTGTCAGGCGGACAGGTGGTAAAGTTCGTATTGGTTAAAATCAGGTTGTTGTTTATGGTGATTTGCAGTTTTTCTGCATCACCATGCACCTGTTGCCCGTGCAGCCAATACTGTGCGCCTTTGAGGGTGGCACGATTGCTGCGCATTTGTGCCTGCAGCGAGTCTGCGGTAACGGTAAAATTGCTGTCTTGGAAGACTAAGTTGCCATTAGCATCAAATTGTTCTGTGGCTTGATCGAGGATGGCTTCATCGGCAGCGATGTGTCTATCGCCTTGGCTGAAGACCACATCACCGGTAAAAATCGCTTGCTTACCCATTTCAGCTTTTGAGCGGTCTGAAGCTATTCGAATTTTTGCTTGTTCAGCCGCACTCAACCCCGGTTGAGATACGATACGAGGTACTGGCGGTTCGATTAGGCATTGTGATGCTGAGGTTGCGGGAGATTCGTCTGCCAGGACTAATTTAGGTAACAGGCTCAAGGCCAGAAGGTAACGGATCTGCATCTTAGGTCAATAATAATGATTTCTTAGTCTGGACAAGTATCGACGGGGAAAGTTGCAAACTACAAGTGCAACGCAGCAAATAAATCTCTCAATTTCTTAGCTGTTTCCAAATTATATGCCAGCTATAATAAAGCAATTTTTCTATAAGAGCCATGAAATGACTTTATCCGATCCGAGATTTATTTCCCTTAATCAGTGGCTGAACCGTTATTTTTCCTATGATGTGACCCCGATATTGATTTCGGGTGATGCTAGTTTTAGACGCTATTTTCGCGTCGTTGCGCGTGATGCTAGCTATATTGTCGCCGATTCTCCGCCCGCCTTAGTGCCTATCTCGCCTTTTATCGCCCTCGCTAGTAGCTATGCTGCGGCGGGACTGACAGTTCCAAAAGTGATTACTTCCGATGCCGAGCAAGGTTTTATGCTTCTGAGCGATCTGGGGGATACCCAGTTATTGTCTGTACTTACGGACGATAATGTCGCCGATTATTACCGCCGCGCATTGGCATTATTGCCTCAAGTCGCCTCAGTGGTTGAGAGCTTTGATCCTGTCACAGGCAACACGCAGCCCTTGCCTTTATATGATGAGGCGTTTGTGCGTCGCGAGCTGGGGATCTTTACTGAGTGGCTGTTAGAGAGGCATTTACAGCTCGAACTTAGCCATGTGGAACGCTCGCTTATAGAAGAAAGCTTTGACCTATTAGTGGAAAATGCCCTCGCTCAGCCAAAGGTGGGGATGCACCGGGATTTCCATAGCCGTAACTTGATGCTTAAAGATGGCGAGTTGTGCGTAATTGATTTTCAAGATGCGGTGCTAGGGCCTGTGACCTACGACGCTGTGTCTTTACTGCGGGATTGCTATATCCGTTGGCCGCAAACCATGGTGCTGGAGTTAATGCAGCAGCATTATCAGCAAGTGCTTGAGTTAGGGCAAATTCCGGCGCAGACATCCTTTACCCAGTACCAAACTTGGTTTGATTTAATGGGGCTGCAGCGCCATATCAAAGCTGCGGGTATTTTTGCCCGTTTACACTATCGTGATAACAAGCCCGCCTATATGGCCGATATTCCGTTAACCTTGTCCTACATTGTGGATATTGCCAGTGTTTATCCTGAGTTGGCACCATTTTCCGCTTGGGTGCAATCGCGCGTTGTGCCTGCGTTTGCGGCCAAGGAAAGGGATACTCAGCAGGGAGACAAGCAATGAAGGCGATGATCCTGGCAGCAGGCAGGGGAGAGCGTTTACGCCCATTGACTGACTCTTTACCAAAACCTCTAGTACCTGTGTTAGGTAAGCCGCTGATTGTGTACCATATCGAGAAGTTAGCGGCGGCGGGTATCGTGGATATCGTGATAAATCACGCTTGGCTTGGGCATAAGCTGGTCGAAACCTTAGGCGATGGTCACGACTTTGGGGTCAAGATCCAATATAGCGCCGAAGCATCGGCACTCGAGACCGGTGGCGGAATTAAACAAGCCTTGCCTCTGCTGATGACGGATGGCGACTCGGATGCACCGTTTTTAGTGCTCAATGGTGATGTGTTTATCGATGCTTTGCCGACGATTGTCCCCCTAGCGGATACAGCTCTGGCGCATTTGTGGTTGGTGCCGAATCCCGAGCAACATCCTAACGGCGACTTTGCCTTGGAACAGGGCCAAGTACGTGAACAGGGTGAGCAAAAATACACTTTCTCTGGCATGGGCTTATATCGCCCATCATTATTTGACGGCACGCCGGATGGTGCCTTTGCCCTTGGGCCTTTGCTGCGGGCTAAAATGGCCGATGGCCTGATCACCGGAGCACACTTTAATGGACTCTGGTGCGATGTTGGGACGATTGCGCGTCTGCAAGCATTGGAGTCAGCGCTAGCGTAATGGCATATCGACTAACGTTTAGCGCCCTGAGTGAACGGTTTCACTCGCAATGTCGATTGAGTGACTGAATAAATTATCAAATTGGGAATTAAGATGCGCCTTTGGGGTAAGTTTTTTGGATTTGTTATCGGGTTTATGTTTGGCCGTATTTTCGGTGCGCTACTGGGCTTATGGCTTGGGCATCTCTACGACAAGCGCGCTGGTGGTGGCGCCAGTTTTAGTCAGATCTTAGGTCAAGCCAAGAATCGACAGGGGATATTCTTTAACACCACCTTCGCCGTGATGGGCCATGTGGCCAAGGCGTCGGGTCGAGTGACTGAGACCGATATTCGTATCGCGACTATGTTGATGGACCAGATGCGCTTAACGGGTGAAGCCCGTAAAGAGGCGCAGCAGGCGTTCCGTGAGGGTAAAGAGCCCGACTTTGACCTGCGTAGCAGCCTGCAAGCCTTTCGCGCCGTGACCCAAGGCCGCCAAGAACTGGTGCAAATGTTTATCGAGATCCAAATTCAAACCGCCCTATCAGACGGTGAGCTCGATGCCGCAGAACATGCAATTCTGATGACGGTGGCCCAAGAGTTAGGTTATGGTCGTGGGCAACTCGATGAATTACTTAAACGTTGGCAAGCGGAATACCGTTTCCACCAAACCTCTAATGGAAATAAAACCTCGATTACCGACGCCTATCATTTGCTCGGCATTAATGCCGAGGCAACGGATCAAGAGGTCAAGCGGGCTTATCGTAAGTTGATGAACGAACATCATCCCGATAAATTGGTTGCTAAGGGGTTACCACCCGAGATGATGGAAATTGCCAATCGTAAGGCGCAGGATATCCAAGCTGCGTACGACAGAGTGAAATCGGAGCGCGGCATGCGCTAATGCTTCGGTTAACGTTGTCTACGCAAGGAATAATAACGATAGATAAGGGATTAAGATGAAATACGTTAACCGATTAAGTGTGATTGCAGGTTTATTACCTCTAACCTTCGCATTACCAACCTATGCCGAACCCGAGCTGTTTGTCGCCCCCTACGGTGGTTACAGCTTTGGCGGCAGCTCGTTCGATATCAATGAACTCGATGCTAACAACGCTGAAACCAATAATAAGCAGAGTGTGGGTATCGAAGAGGCGAGCCATTACGGCCTCATGTTAGGGATTGGCACTAACGATCCCGGCAATATTTACCTGCTTTACAGTCGCCAATCCTCCGAGCTGAAAAGCGGTGGCCTGTTTACCCCAGACTTAGTCGCCTCCTTAGATGTGGACTATATCCACCTTGGCGGCACTTTATTCTTCCCAAGTGGCGATTTTCAGCCCTACATTACCGCCAGTGCCGGGGTGACTCGGATGATGCCCGATGATTGGTCAACGGAAACCCGTTTCTCTATGGGCATTGGTGGCGGCGTCGAATATCGTATGATGCAAAACTTTGCGTTGTTTGCGGATCTGCGTGGCTACGCGACCTTTATTGACAGTGACACCTCACTTTTTTGTAATGAAGACCAATGCTTATGGCATGTCACATCGGATGTAATGTGGCAAGTGCAAGCCAATCTTGGGGTCAAACTCAGTTTTTAATTTTCCTGCTTTATGGGCAAGGCGCAAACGCAGTTAAGAGGTAAAGATGAAAATAGTCGTACTCGATGGTGAAACCTTAAATCCAGGGGATTTAACCTGGCAAGCGGTCAGCGCATTAGGGGAATTTAGCTGTTTTGCCCGCACGCCCTCGGCGGAGATTATCCCCCGCGCTCAGGATGCCGAAATTGTGCTCACCAACAAGACGCCCCTCGATGCTAACACCTTAGCCCAACTGCCTAAGCTTAAATATATCGGCGTGCTCGCCACGGGCACTAACGTGGTGGATCTTGCCGTCGCAAAAGCGTTAGGCATAGTGGTCACCAACGTGCCAGCCTATGGTCCTGATGCCGTTGCACAAATGGTATTTGCCCATATTTTGCATCACACGCAAGCGGTTGCGGCGCACCATCAAGCCGTTACCGCAGGGCAATGGAGTAATTGCAGTGACTTTTGTTTTACTTTAATGCCGCTGCAATCCCTTAAAGGTAAAACCTTAGGCTTGATTGGTTATAGGGATATTGGCCAGCAGGTGGCTAAACTCGCCTTAGCCTTCGGTATGAAGGTGTTAGTCAATACCCGCACCGAACCCAGCAATTTACCCCAAGGTGTGAGTTGGACATCCCGTGATACGGTATTTAAAGAGTCCGATATTCTCTCGCTTCATTGTCCTCTCACTCCTGAAACGACCGAGCTAATTAATACTCAAACCCTCGAATTAATGAAGCCGCAGGCGCTACTGATCAACACCGCGCGCGGCGGCTTAATCGATGAGGCTGCGCTGGCGGCGGCATTAGCGCAGGGCAAAGTCTTTGCCGGCGTCGATGTTCTCTCAACCGAACCACCGAGTGCGGATAATCCGCTACTAACAGCGCCCAATATCAGTATCAGCCCACACAATGCTTGGGCGACCAAAGAAGCGCGGCAGAACCTACTCAATATCGCAACGGCAAATCTCTGCGCCTATTTAGCTGGCGATAAAGTGAATTGGGTAAATCCCTAAGGCTTATGGGTTAGCTTGTTCCTGTTTAAAGGGAATAGGCTGCTACTCCAGCGTAAATTATGCAGGGATCGTAGGTAGTTAAAAATGTTGGCACCAACTGATAGGTGCGCCATGGCATTCGCTCACCGACACGCAGCGAGTCCGTCCGTGGATGCTCGACCGCCCCGTCTGATGTGAATGGATTCACGAATGCCGCGG